>JANNHX010000720.1:0-1740 GCA_031404615.1 Chloroflexota bacterium | reverse complement strand
GTCGACGAGGTCGCCGGGGCGTGTCGTGGCCGGGTCGGCCGGGGTCTTCGCACCAGGGCGCACCTTGCGCCTGCGGTCGCTCGTGAGCGCGCGGAGGCGCTCCTCCTGGGTGGGCTGGACGGCCGGGCCGTCCTGGGTCTGTTCGTCGGCCATCGATGGTCTCCCGCTGGGCCGTCCGGATGGGTTGGCCGCTGGAGATGACCTTACCCCTGCCGGCGAATCGCCTCGTGGGATCGCTGGGGACGCCGTGAGATCGACGCGTCGCGTACCCTTCCGGCGGAAGCAGCATGCCCGCCGACGCCCGCTGACCCGCACCGTCACCAGCCACGATGGGAGCACCGTGACCGATACCGCCAGGCCGCTCGACGCCGAGCTGTGGGACGACGCCATCGCGGTCGCGGACGACTTCTACCACCATGTCAACGCGAGGTGGCTGGCAGCAAACCCCGTCCCCGCCGAGTACCCGATGTGGGGCGGCTACCTGGAGCTGAACCTGCGCAACCAGAAGCTCACCCGGGACCTGCTGGAGCAGGCCGCGGCGGCGGGACCGGGCGCGGACGTCATCACGCGTCTCGTGGGCGACTTCTGGACCTCGGGCATGGATGAGGCCGCCATCGAGGCGGCGGGCCTTGCGCCCCTGCAGCCGTACCTCGACCGGATCGATGCCCTCGTCACCCCCGACGTCTTCCGGGCGCTCAACCTGGAGTTCCACCGCAGCGGGTTCGGCGCCCTGTTCGGGATGGCGGTCGAGGCGGACTTCGAGAACGCGGAGCGCTACCTCGCCTATCTCGGCGAGTCCGGCCTGGGCCTCCCGGAGCGCGGCTACTACCTCAAGGACGACGAGCCGTCGGTCGCCCTGCGCAGCGCCTACAGCGCGCACATCGCGGCGCAGTTCCGGAACCTGGGCTGGCCCGACGAGGGGGCGGCGGCCGCCGCCGGGAGCATCCTCGCGTTTGAGCGCCGCCTCGCCGAGGCGTCCTACTCGCCGGAGCAGAAGCGCGAGCCCAAGCTGACGATGAACCGCTTCGAGGTGGCGAAGCTCGACGCGGTCATGCCCCGCTACCGCCTCGGCGCCTACCTGGGCCAGGTCGGCATCGCCGAGGACACGGTCAGCATCGACCATCCCGCCTTCTACTCGGAGCTCGACGCGGCGATCGCGGACACGCCCATCGACACGATCAGGAACGTCCTGCGCTGGCACCTCGTGCGCGCGTGCGCGACCTCGATGCCGGCGGCGTTCGAGGAGGAGCACTTCGCGTTCTTCGGCCGGACCCTGGGTGGCCAGAAGGAGATGCAGCCGCGCTGGAAGCGGATCGTCAACGCCAGCAGCTCCAACATCGGCGAGGCCGTCGCCCAGCTGTTCGTCCGGGTCAGGTTCCCGCCCGAGGCCAAGACCCGCGTCGAGGACCTCGTCGACCACCTGCTGGTCGCGATGAAGCGCGCGATCGTCGCCAACACCTGGATGACGGACGCGACCCGTGAGCAGGCGCTGACCAAGCTCGCCAGCTTCAACTACAAGATCGGGTACCCGGACGAGTGGCGCGACTACTCCAGCCTCGTCGTCGACCGCTCGACCTACCTCGCCAACGGCTTCGCGACCTCGGCCTTCGAGATGCGCCGCCAGCTCAACCAGCTGGGCAAGCCGATGGACAAGGGCGAGTGGGCGATGCCGGCCCACGTCGTCAACGCCTACTACCATCCACTGCGCAACGAGATCGTGTTCCCGGCGGGCATCCTCCA
>JANNHX010000719.1:0-6919 GCA_031404615.1 Chloroflexota bacterium | reverse complement strand
CGGCGCCGGCTTCTTCCCGAGCGGCGGTGACGGCGTCCTCGCCGGCTTCGCGCAATCCCGTAGCGGTAGCCGGAGCAGCCGCCGGAGTAGACGTAGACGCGAAGACCGATCTCCGGGTTCGTCTCTTCCTTGGTCAGCTCCGCGAGCTTGGTGGCGGCGGCGTCGGTGAGCGAGACGACGGTCGACGGGGCGTCGAGCATGGGAAAGGTCTCCTTCGGGGTCGCTGGCTCCGCACCGACCCGGGTGCGCGAACCTGCCGATCCTACGCACCGCAACGGATTTCGTCCAGCACCCACGCCAAAACTGCGTCGCTTGGGGGAGCGGTGCGGCCGCGGGGCCTCGGCTGTGCGCCGCTTCGGCGCGCACCCGCGCGCTGATCTCACCCCAGCGTCCATCTGAGCCGGCGACGGTGCCTCGAAACTCAGGCGGCGCATCAAATCGCGTCCGTCGCTGCAGGCACACCCTCCGAGACGCCCCTCCTTGGGGGCTCAGCCGCCAGCGACGGAGCGCGGTTGAAGCACCTGGTGAATTTCGATCCCGGAACGAGCGCCGCGCGCCGGAACGAGCGCCGCGCGCCGGAACGGACCTCAGCCCTCGACGCGCTCCACGATCGTGGCGATCCCCTGTCCCACGCCGATGCACATCGACGCGAGGCCGTATCGCCCGCCGGTGCGTGCCAGCTCGTGGACCAGCATCGTGACCAGGCGGGCGCCGGACGCACCGAGCGGATGGCCCAGCGCGATCGCCCCGCCGTTGGGGTTCAGGCGCGCGGGATCCAGCCCCAGCTCGTCCATGCAGGCCACGGACTGGCTCGCGAACGCCTCGTTGAGCTCCACGACGTCGAGGTCCGCGACCGTCAGCCCGGCCCGCTCGAGCGCCCTGCGGATCGCGGGCACGGGACCGATGCCCATGACGTCCGGGTGCACGCCCGCGACCGCCGTCGCGACGACCCGGGCCATCGGAGCAAGACCGAGGTCGCGCGCGCGATCCGCCTCCGCGAGGAGGATCACCGAGGCGCCGTCGTTGATGCCGGAGCTGTTGCCGGCCGTGACGGTCCCGCCGGCCTTGAACGCGGGCTTGAGCGCTGCCAGCGCCTCGGCCGTGGCATCCGCGCGCGGATGCTCGTCGCGGTCGACGATGGTCAGGGCGCCCTTCCGGCCCGGCACCTCGACCGGCACGAGCTGGCCGGCGAACCGCCCCGCCTCGATCGCCGCCCCTGCGCGCCGCTGGCTCTCCAGCGCGAACGCGTCCTGCCGCTCGCGGGTGACGCTCCACTGGTCCGCCACGCACTCGGCCGTCTCGCCCAGGGAGATCGGCGGGTAGAGCTCCTTCATCCGGGGGTTCACGAACCGCCAGCCGAGGGTCGTGTCCTCCATCGTCCGGGGGCCGCGGTCGTACGCCGCCTCGGCCTTGAGCATCACGTACGGGGCGCGGGTCATGGACTCCACGCCGCCCGCGATGAACACATCGCCGTCCCCGGCGCCGATCGCGTGGCTCGCGGAGTTGACCGCCTGGAGGCCGGAACCGCACAGCCGGTTCACGGTCTGGCCGCCCACCTCGACCGGCAGGCCGGCCAGCAGCGCCGCCATCCGGGCGACGTTGCGGTTGTCCTCGCCCGCCTGGTTGGCACATCCGAGCACCACATCCTCGACGAGGGCGGGGTCGATTCCGGTCCGCGCGACGAGCGCGCGGATGACGACGGCGGCCAGGTCATCGGGCCTGACGGAACTCAGCGCACCTCCGTACCGACCGATCGGGGTTCGGACGGCGTCGATGATCCAGGTCTGGCGGTGGGGTCTGTCGATGTTTCGGGCCATGTGGCCGATTGTAGAAGCAGGAACGCCGTGGGCTACACTCCCCACGGGAACGCCAGCCCGGGGGCTATGGCGGTCCTGACGGCTTCGGGCGCCCAATCTCGAAGGCGCAGTCATGTCGCGCGCCGCCCGCCGCCGCCCTTGTGAGCCCCTGCGCGCCGTCGGCGGATGCCGGTGGCGAGAGGCGGTCCGGGGCCCATGGGCACAGTGCAGCGGCGAAACGGACGGGTCACGACCCGCTCGCGCCTGCGCATGCTCGCCCCGCTCCCGGCGCTCGCCGTCGCCGCCGTCCTGGTCCTCGGCGCCTGTGGGAGCGCCGCCGGCCCCGGACCCGGCCACGTCGCGGGGGGAATCGCGAGCCCCCTGCCGGTCCCCAGCTCGGCGACCATCGAGATCGGCTTTGACGCGCCCGGCATGGAGGGCGGCGTCCCGTTCGTCGAGTACCGCTCGGCGGAGGCCCCGGCCGAGGCCCGCGCGAACTATGACGGCGACCTGCGGACCGCCGGCTTCGAGCTCGTCGAGACGCGGGCGGGCTGGACGGTCTACGGCAGGGACGATCTCGTGCTGTGGGTGTCCGTCTCCGAATCGGGGCCGCCGACCACGATCATCGTCCGCTACGCACAGGGCGAGGGCGCCGCGACGATCCTCGCGACCGCGCCAGCGGGTGCCGGCTCGACGCCTGGCGTCACGGGTCGCCCGGACGGGTCCCCCGGTCCCTCGGCCACCCCGATCGTGACCGCCGCGAACCCCGCAACCCCGGAGCCCGTCACGCGCCCGGGCGGGCCCTTCGCAACCCCGCCGGGTCAGGTCAACAAGCCGACCGCGAAGCCCACGGCGGACCCGCCGGGCAAGCCGACGGCCAAGCCGACCAGGGAACCGAGGCCCACGAAGACGCCCAAGCCCACCAAGTCGCCCAAGCCCACGCCCCCCACCCCGCCCGGAAACGGCGGCGGGAAAGGGAACAAGCCGTGACCGAGCCCACCCGCCTGCTGCTCGCCGAGGACGACGTCCGCCTGGTCGGCTTCCTCGAGGATCGCCTCCGCCGCGACGGGTACAGCGTCACGGTCGCCACCAAGGGGGCCGACGCCCTGGCCGCCATCGACCGCCGCTGGCCAGACCTGATCATCCTCGACCTGATGCTGCCGGACATGCGTGGCGAGCACGTCGCCTCCGAGATCAAGCGGCGGGCCGACCTGCCGATCATCGTCCTGTCCGCGGTCTCCGAGGTCGCGGCCAAGACGACGATGATCCAGGAGTTCGCGGAGGACTATCTCACCAAGCCGTTCCACTACCCGGAGCTGCGGGCGCGCATCGAGCGAATCCTGCGCCGGCTCGAGGACCGGATCCCGGTCGAGGAGGTCCAGGTCGCCGAGGGAATGTCGCTGGTCCTCCGCCGGCGCGTGGCCATCGTGGACGGCACCGTCATCAAGCTGACCCCCATCGAGACGCGCGTCCTCGCGACGCTCTCCGCGACGCCGGGCAAGGCCGTGACGACGGACCAGATGCTGAGCCGGGTCTGGGGGGACGCCGACGGCGCCGATCCCGTCTATGTCTGGGTGACGATCCGCCGCCTGCGCCTGAAGCTCGAGGCCGATCCGTCCAACCCCCGCTTCCTCCACACCGTCCGCGGCGGCGGCTACCGGCTGGGCGCACCGCCCCCGGACCAGCCGGCATGACGAAGGCGCGGCGCCGTCCGCTGTTCGGCGCGGCGCTGCCCTACAACCGCCTCGCGGCGATCGCGCTGATCCTCGCCGCCACGATGCCCGCGGCGCTGCTGGGCGTCCTCGTCTACGACCAGGTCGGGAGGTCGCTCTCGGCCGATGCCATCGCGCGCACGGATCGCGCCGTGCAGACGGCCGCGACCGAGGTCGACCGGGCCTTGCGCGAGCTTGACGACCTGGTCCGGAGCTATGCCGAGTGGAACGCCTTCGCGGCGCAGGTCGAGGCCGGGGACCTCGAGTCCGTGCGCACGGGGGTCCTGGAGTTCCTCGTCGAGCAGGGCGTCGTCGACGGCGGGGTCGTGCTCGCGGGGGACGGGGTCGTGCTCGCGGGGGACGAGCCCCTGACCCGCGCCCTGGAGACCGAGATCGGGCGGTTCGTGCCCAACCCGCGGTTCCTCAGCGTCGACGGCGAGGTCTACCTCGTCGACGACGACCCGATCACCGGCGCCGGGGAGACCGAGCTCGGCCGGCTGGTCCTCGCCCGCAAGCTCGACGCCCGGTTCGTGACCGACATCGCCGGCTACACCGGGTTCGCGGTCGCCGTGCTGACGAACGACGACACGACCGCCGTCACGACCGACACCGGCGTGACCGATGCCGTGGTCGCCGCCTCGGCGGGGCGGACGGGGTTCGTCCGCACCGAGGACCTCGCGGGCGAGAGCATCCCGCTCGGCGACGGGTCCACCGGCGAGAAGCTGGTCCTGGCCACCCGCGTGTCCGCGCTGCAGTCCGCCGCCGGGGCGCTGCCGTTCCTGGTCATGATCCTGGTCGCGCTCACGGGCGTCGTCGCCACGCTCCTCGCGATGTTCCTGTCCTCGATCCTGAGGCGCCGGCTCGGCGTCGTGCATGACGGGCTGATCGCCGTGGCCGATGGCCGCGTGCCGCCCGCCGCGGTCGCCGGATCGGGTGACGACATCGCCCGCCTGGCGGCGGGCCTCGACCGGCTCGTCGTGACGCTGGACCGCCGCGAACAGACGCTGCGCGCATGCCTGGCCGCGGCGGCCGCGATCCCGGTCCACGTCAACGGGTCCGAGGCGGCGGCGCGCCTCGCGGCGGCGACGGTCGAGATCTTCCGCGTCGCCTGGTGCGAGCTGATCACGGCCGACGGGGCCGTCATCGGGCGGGCGGGGGTTCCGCCGCGGCCCAGGGCAGACGACGACGAGGTTGACGCCTCGACCGTCGCGGAGGCGATGCTGGGGCTCTCCACCGACCAGCGGCGCATGGAGGTGGGCACGCCGCCCGGCGCGGAGTGGACGGATGGCGACCAGGCCGGCCTCGAGGTCATGGCGCTGCTCGCAGGCTCCGTGCTCGACGAGGTCGAGGCGTTCGGACACGCGGTCGGCCGCGCCGACCGGCTCGACCGGCTCAACCGGCTGCAGCGCGAGTTCCTGCGCAGCATCAGCCACAACCTGCGTGCGCCGCTGGCGACGATCGAGCTCGCCGCATCCGACCTCGAGGAGATGGGCGACGACCCGTTCGTGCGCACGCGCGCCGAGGCGATCCGCGTCGAGGAGCAGCGACTGGCCCGCCTCGTCAACCAGGTCCTGATCCTGTCGCGCATGGAGACGGGCACGCTCTCGCTCGAGGGTGAGCCGGTCGCGCTGGCAGCGCTCGTCCGACGGGTTGCGAAGGAGCTGGGCATCCGCGAGCGGGTCGAGGTCGTGGACGCGGCGCCGGGGATCGTCGCGTTCACGGATCCCGCGGCCACCGAGCAGATCGCCTGGATCCTGCTCGACAACGCCGCCCGCTACGCGGCGGACGGCCCGATCCGCGCCGAGATTCTGGCCGCGGGCACCGCCTCGGAGCTGGAGATCGTGCTGGCCATCGAGGACCAGGGGCCGGGCGTTCCGCCAGCGGAGCGGCGCCGCATCTTCCAGCGGTTCGTGCGCGGGTCCGCGTTGGGCGGCGGCGAGGGCACGGGCCTGGGCCTCAGCGTCGCTCGCGGCCTGGCGCGCTCGCTGGGTGGCGACGTCACCTACCGGCCGGGGGCCATCGGCGCGCGGTTCGAGGTGCGGATGCCGGCCGGCGGCGGCTTCGATGAGCTGGACGAGCCGGGCGGGGCCGGTGCCGCCGTCGGGAGCGCCCGGGCCTGAACGGGGGCAGGTCGAGCGCCGGACCCCGCGCCGGACCCCGCGCGGGGTCCCGCGCCGGACCGCCGCATCCGATGGTCCTGGGACCCCCGAAACCTATGGGAACTGTTATGACGGCGTGCCTACGGTCGAGGGGCCAACGTCACCCAGCCGGTACCGACCCATGCCCGCGCCGCCCAGTCGCCGCTCCGCCACCCCCGGGGCGGCGCGTGTCCAGATGCGGGGGCAGTCGCTCGTCGAGTTCTCGCTGGTCCTGCCGCTGTTCCTCACGATCCTGCTCGCGATCATCGAGTTCGGGTTTGCGTTCAACAGCGTGCTCGCCGTCAACTTTGCCAGCCGCAACGCGGCACTCATGGCGGCGGAGGGCGGCGATGCCCAGGGCACGGACTGCCTTGTCCTGCGGGCCGTCGAGAACGACGTCACCGCCCCCGCCGACCGCACCCGTATCGGGAGCGTCGAGATCTTCCGGGCCGACAGGAACGGCGACCGGGTCGGCGACCCGACGGTCTACGCCCGCTCGGGGGGATCCACGACGTGCGAGTACGCGGGCGGCGTGACCGTCACGGTCCCCTACGCGCTCATCGCGGACGGCTATTCCGAGGAGGACCGCTGCAACACCCTCGCGGGCTGCGCGGACGGGAGGACGCTCGACCTCGTGGGTGTCGAGATCACGTATACCCACGCCTGGGTCACGCCGCTGCGCAACTTCATCGGCGGCAACCCCGGAGGCTTCACCTTCGACCGCTCGAACGCGACCCGGATGGAGCCGATCCTGTGATCCGGTGCCCGTCGGCGGGCAGCGACGGCACCCGGGAACGCGGCCAGTCGGTCGTTGAGCTCGCCCTGATCATGCCCCTCTTCCTCCTGCTGCTCCTGGGCATCCTGGAGTTCGGGATGGCCTTCGACCACCTGATCTCGATCAGCTACGCGACGCGCGAGGGGGCCCGAGCCGGCGCCGCGCTCGTGAACGGCGGCGGGACGCTGGGCTGTGCGGCCGGCCAGTCGCCCAACGCGGCGACCGTGGACGCCCAGATCGTGGCTGCCGTGGAGCGCGTCCTGACCTCGCCTGGCTCCCAGGTGGCACTGAGCCGCGTGAGCCAGATCCGGATCTTCTCGGCCACAGCCACGGGCGCCGAGACCGGCACCGTCAACGTGTGGACCTACACGCCCGGCACTGGACCGATCATCGACTCCGACCCGCTCGACTTCTCCGCGTCCGCATCGGGCTGGACGCCGTGCTCGCGGACCAACGTGCTGCCGGCGCCGTCCATCGGCGTGTCGATCCGGTACCGCT
>JANNHX010000718.1:0-2658 GCA_031404615.1 Chloroflexota bacterium | reverse complement strand
CCTGCCGGGTGGGGCGGCGGCCGCGGCCGCGATGGACCCCGCCGACCTCGATGCCCACCAGGACCGGCTGGCCGCCGCGCTCGAGGCCTCGGGCGACGGCTGGCTGGGCACGACCACGCTCCGAGGCCGTGCGTACCTGCGCGCGGGGATCGTCAACTACCTGACCACGGAAGCGGACATCGACCGCCTGCTCGCCGACCTGCGGGCCATTGCGGCCACATGAGCACGCTCCGCCTCCCCGCACTCATCGGTGTCTGGGCGGCCCTGCTCCTGCTCCTGGCGATCGCGCCCACCGCGCCCACCGCCCTCGCCGCCGACCCGACCGCAGACCCGGGCCCGGCCACCGTGGAGGTCGACCTCGGCGCGGAACCCCTCGTGCCCTACATCGCGGCCCTGGTGGTGACGAGCGCGGTCCTCATCGTCGTGGGCTTCGTGGCCATGCAGGTGAACCGCCGGCCGACACCGGGTGCCCGTCTGGCGCGCGACGCCTGGTGGCAGTGCCGCGCCTGCGCGACCTCCAACGCCGGAGACCGCGAGACCTGCTTCGCCTGTGCAGCCCCGAGGACACCGCCGACCGGCTGAGCCCCCGGAGCCGCCGCTGCATCCAGGGAGACGCAACGCGCGCATGGTTGGGCAACCAATGCGCCGCGATCTGGAGCGACGAGGGCGCCTGGGTTGATCCGTGGCATTGTTCATTACTCTTGACAACAATCACTGGTCCTGTTCATAGTATTGGACATGGGAAGGACTGCTCGAATGCTGTTTCCAGCCACGCAGCGGCGCGCCGAGGGACTCGGCGGGCGTCTGCGTGCTGCCCGGCTGCGCCGCCGCATGAGCGAGACGGAGATGGCAGAACGCTCGTTCGTCTCGCGGACAACCCTGCGCAAGCTCGAGGCAGGTGACCTGTCGGTGAGCGCGGCCGTGCTCGCCCGCGTCCTCGAGGTCCTCGCGCTCGAGGGGGACCTCGACCGCATCGCCGCCAACGATGAGCTGGGTAACCGGCTCGCGGACGCACGGACCCCGCTCCCGCACCGACGCCGCGGGCCAGTCTGATGGCCGACAAGGGGGAGCGCCTCGCGGTCGTCCTCGATGCGCCTGAGCTGGGTCCGGCCCGACACGTCGGCACGCTCGTGCGATGGCCCGGCACGGGCAAGCGCCGCGCGGTGTCGTTCGCCTACGACGACGCGTGGCTCGGCCGACGAGATGCGTTCCCCCTCGGTCCGCGCACGCAACTCTTCCCGGGCGACCAGGCGCTGGGAACCGACGTCCTGCCACCGGCGCTCCTCGACACGACCCCGGATGCCTGGGGCCAGATGCTCCTTGCCCGGTCGAACCACCGGCTCCTCGGCAACTGGGAGCTCCTCGTGGGCGTCTCCGATGAGACGCGGATGGGCGCGCTCCGGGTCGGCGTGACTCCGGACGGCCCCTTCGTCCGCGACGGCGACCCGGCGGTGCCGCCGATCGCCTCGCTGCGCGACCTCCAGGACCTTGCCCGATGGATCGAGGACAACCCCTACGCCGAGATCGAGGACCGCCGCCTCCGCGACCTCGTGGTCCCCGGGTCATCGCTCGGCGGCGCGCGCCCCAAGGCGAATGTCCGGGACACGGACGGCAGTCTCTGGATCGCGAAGTTCCCGTCGCGCGAGGACCGCCGCCTCGACATCGGCGCGTGGGAGTTCGTCTACGCGAACCTCGCGGAACACGCCGGCATCGAGGTGGCGGACCATCGCATCGAGGCGGTGAACGGCCCTGGGCGCGGCCGCACCTACCTCGTGCGCCGTTTTGATCGCAACCCTGACGGATCCCGACGCCTGTTCGTCTCGGCGATGACCCTCACGGACCACCGAGACGGGGAGCCGGCCTCCTACCCCGACATCGCGCAAGCGATCGGCGACCTGGGTGCCGTGGGGACGGTGAAGGCGGACCTCGCGCAGCTGTTCCGCCGCCTGCTGTTCAACGTGGTCGCCGGGAACCGCGACGACCACCTGCGCAACCACGGCTTCCTGCGGGCCCCCGCGGGGTGGCGTCTTGCGCCCGCCTTCGACATGAACCCGGCCCGGGCCGCACATCCGCACAGCCTGTCGCTCGATGGGCGAGGCAGCGACCAGGACCCGCTGACCGCATTCGCGACCCACCGGCTCTACGGGCTCCCGGAACGCGAGGCGAGGCGGATCCTCGAGGATGTCGTGGCGGCGGTGGGAGGATGGAAGACCGAGGCAGATGGAGCGGGGATCGGGGCCGCCGAGCGGGAGCTCGTCGCCCCTGCCTTCGCGGCCCTCGACGATGCCACCACCCTGGCCAACTGAGCGAGCGCTGTCCGGGTCAGCCCGCCTCGAAGGCCACCCGCCCACCGGCGATCACCAGCCGCACGACCCCGCGAAGCTCCCGGCCCAGCAGCGGCGTGTTCTTGCCCCTGGAGCGGAGCGCATCCGCCGACACGGTCCAGGAGGCGGCCCGGTCGATGACCACGAGGTCCGCAGGCTCCCCCTCGCAGAGACCGGGGCGCACCCCGTGCCGCTCCCCGGGGACACCAAGGACCCGCGCCGGGCCGGTCGTCAGCGCCTCGATCGCGCGGGCCAGGGTCACGCCACCGCTGTCCACCGCCGCCAGCACGATCCCGACCGCCGTCTCGATGCCGCTGATCCCGTTGCTCGCCCA
>JANNHX010000717.1:0-1699 GCA_031404615.1 Chloroflexota bacterium | reverse complement strand
CGCCGAAATTCGAGGTTCAGGACTCCGGCGATTCACGACGTTATACGCGGAATCGCGCGCCTTCAATCGGAAAGATGCGGCGAGCGTCACGACGGTCGCAAGCGTGTCCAGCACGAGGTCGAGCGATGGCGCGATGACGCGCACGTGGAACGCGGGTACGACAACCGCCGCCGCCGTGCCGACCGCCAGGACGATCACCATTGCGATGAGGATGCCGTCGAGGGACATCGTGGGGCGCGGCCGGGGGGAGGTTCGATGCGTCGCCGTGGGACTCCTGATCGGAGGTCCTCCTTCGGGTTCACCGCTCTGTCGGACGGATGGTGAGGCGTCGTACCCGACCCTACGGGGTCGTTCGGCTCGGCGATACACCCTTTGTCCGATTCCGGCCGACGAGAACGAGCACGGCGGTCCCGTCGGGCTCGGGCACAGAGGCGGCGGGACCGCCGTGGTCGCCAAACCTACCGATGTTGCACGCGTCCGCAATGTCATAGTTCACTCGGGCGTGGGATCCCGCCCTCGGGACAACGGGCGGGACACAAGGAGGGTTTCGGTGGGGGCGATTGAACCGGTGGGTCCCCATCTCGCACGGCTGTTGCCGAACGCCGGTGACCACACCCTGCGTCGCCTGGAAGGTGCGGTTCGGCAACAGGCGTTCCGCCGCCGCGACATGCTGCACGCGAGGGGGATGCAGCTGCCGCCCTTCGTCGTGCTCGATGGGTACGTCATGTATCGCCGCGTCGTCGAGACGGGACAGATTCGCGCCGCGCTGATCGCAGGGCCGGGCTTCCTCGGCGGGCTTGGCTCGATCAGTGACCCGGACGCTGACGCGCTCTACGAGCTGGTGGCCCTGACCGACGGGACCTGGACGACATGGGATCCCAGGTACCTGCGTGACCTCGCGCTGCAGGATGCCGGGCTTGCCATCGACCTCCTTGACCTCGCAGCGGAGCACGCAGTCGTGCTCAACATGCGGCTCGATGAACGGTCCTTCGCAAGTGCGCGCCAGCGGATAGCCTCCATCCTCCTTCGATACGGGAGCGTCATCTTCGACACGCCGCATCCGGTCGCGCTGCGAGCCGACCTGGCCGCCATCATCGGTGCGAGCCGCGTGATGATGTATCGGACATTGCGTGGCCTTGAAGCCGACGGTCTCGTGGATCGCGAGCGCGGCGGCGGGATCCGCGTCCTGGACGAGGAGGGGCTGGCCCGACTCGTGGAGGTAGCGGCCCCGGACGGCGCTCCGGCTCTCTGACCGCTGGCGCGGGTGCGACGGCCTGTCGCGCCGACCCTAGTCCAGGAACACCAGCACGGCCGCGATCAGCAGCAGGGCAGTCCCCGCCGTGACCCAGGCGCGGATCAGCGGCGAGCGCGCATGCGCCTGCCGCAGGGCGAGGAACCCGGCACCCACAAGCACCGCCGCCGTGCCGAGGATCGCAACGTCCGCGACGATCCAGAGCGCCCCGGCATCGCGCGCGGCGGCCACCCCCACGAACAGCAGCGTCGCAAGCACCCCCAGGCCCGTGCCCGTGGCGATCCGGAGCAGCGGGCCACGCAGCTCGTCGCGGCGCGGGTGGGTGGCGATGAGCGACGCCCCGATGGCCGTCCCCAGGATCAGCACGATCACCCCGAGCGAGGCTGCGATCGGGATCTCCCAGACGGACCCCAGCAGGATCTTGCCCCCGGCGAACACGAGCAGGGC
>JANNHX010000716.1:0-2799 GCA_031404615.1 Chloroflexota bacterium | reverse complement strand
GGGTGCGTGGCCGACCCGGCAGCCCGAGACACGGCGCCTGTGCCGCCGCCTGGGTCTCGGGGTAATCGTGGTGCCGGACGGGCGGGCGGAGGTCGTGGAGGACCCGCTGCCCTACCGGCCGCGCCGCGACAGGCGCCGCCTGGGCGTCCTGCTCCGGGAGCACCAGCGGCGGATCGGCGATCCGGCGACGGGCGGATCGACGCGCCAGCCCATCATGACCGCGTATCGCCAGGAGGCGATGCGGTGCGCCGCGCACCTGGCCGCGGGCCCTATGTCGCCGCGTGCACTGCGGGCAGCCGGGGACATGCCAAACGCCGGCCGCATCCTGCGCGACAACGTCTACGGCTGGTTCGAGCGGATCGAGCGCGGCGTGTACGCCCTGACGCCACGCGGGACGGACGGCCTCGCGAGGTAGCGCGCGCGCAGGTCAGCCCGCCGTGATCGAGAGGCGCCGGCCTATGGCGTGGCGCACTCGTTCGTGGTGAGCGGCGTCAGCGGCACGTTGAACGGGATTGGGTAGTAGCCGGTCTGGCCTGAGGCGGTGTACGACCCCCGGATCTGCCCGACGAGGCTCAGCTGTCCAGTGGCGGCCGCCTTCACCTCGTAGGGCCCGGCGCCCTCCCAGTGGGTCCCGTACTTCGTGACGTCGAAGCTGACGGTGCCACCGGCCGGGCCCGAGGGAGCGAATTCGAACAGCATCGTCAGGTCGGCCCCCCCGGCCGTGCTAACGCTGACGACGGTGATCGTGAACGGCCGGTCGAGCCCACACACGACCCCGGACCACGTGACGTTCCGGTCCTGCCACGACGCCCGGTAGGCTGAGAGGCCCGTCCGGAACTCCACGTTCAGCGTTGCGATGCCGCGCTTCGAGCGTGTCTCGAGCAGGACCGTCGCCGTCTTGTCGAGCTCTCCGGGCGCCCTGTACCGGAAGGCGGCTGGGGAGGGCACCTTCGTCCCGGACGGCGTCACGGACACGGTTCCGCTGGCGAGGGTCGCCGTCACCGGGACGCGGAGCTGCGTCGTCTCGAACTTGTGGCTGACGACCGCGGTGAACGGCGTCTCGGAGCCCGGGTTCACCTGCTTCGACGAGCCGGTGATCTCCGGTATCGCGATCGCGAGGCAGTAGCCGGTCGTCCACTGCTGTTCTGCCCGGTGCAACGCGTTGAATGCAGCCTTGCTGCCGAGCATGATCAGGCTGACCGCGGTCTCCGCGAACGCTCCATCGACGTGCGATGAGAGCCTTGCCCTGACGGTGCCGGGGGCTATGTCGCTGCTGCCGCTCCCGTCCTGGTCGACGGTCTGCTCGAGGCCCACCTCCAGGAACACCGGCTCGGTACCCAACGCCGTGTTGCCTGCCAGTGGCTGGGTGGCCAGGCTGCCGTCCAACGTCACGTCGGTGGTGGCGAGCTGGCCTGTGTCGTCCACGTGGCCGATTGCCGTCACGGCCACCTTGTACTGCATCCCGCCCCCGAGCAGCGACGATCGGCTGGCGAGTGACAGCTCCAGCGCGACCGCGCCATTCACGTCAGGACAGAGGTCCACGGTCACCTTGCCGGAGGTCTCCTCCGTGTATGCGGGCGGCCCGGCGACCCCGACGCTGATCGCGATGTCGAATGTCAGCTTCGAGCCGACCAGGGTCACCAGCCTCGAAGTGCGAACCGTCTCGCCCCGTGCCGTCGTCCTGTTCTCCGTGACAGCGGGACCCTCGAGGTTCCCGCCGGCCCCACGCTCCAGCCCCGCGAACGCGTTGGGGGCCTCCATCGTCAACATGAAGACGCCAGTCAGGTTTTCCAGCGGGTCCGAGGGCTGCACGTCCCAGCCGCCGGGTGGAGCCGGGCTGACGACGCTCGCAAGTTGTGCGGTCCGGGGCAGGGTTCCCGGAAGCGCTTCGTCGACGGCGAGGGCCGCGCCTCCCGTTCTCGCCTGGGCACCCATCTCGATCGCGAGCGCGGCGATCGCCTGCGTCTCGGCGGTGTCGATGCCGGCAAGGACCGCGGCCCCGTCCGGACCGAGGATCTCCGCGACCCCACTCGCACGGCGCATGGCGTCCTTCATGCCCTGCTCCGCGAGGCCGAGCTCCGATCCGGGATCGGACAGGTCGATGGGCTGGCTCATGGCCTGGGCCAGGAGCTCTTCGATCTCGGCCCGCGTCGTGTCGCCGGCTGCGGGAGAAGCCGACAGGTCGGGGCCGGCGGACGGAGCGGAGGCGCTGTCGGCGGGCACCGCAGGGCTCGCGGTCGGGTCGGCCGCTCCGCAGCCGGCGATGACCAGCGCAAGCGCGACCGCGGCGAACGTCCTGACGACCCGCATTCTCGACCTCCCCCGTCGCACGATCGGATCCAGACCGGCACCGGCCGGGGAAAGCGTGATGGTGTGACGCTGGGCATCAGCGCGACAGGGCCAGGTGGCCCACCGCGAAGCGCGGGACGCGACCAGGGCGTCGGTGAACGGGCCTGTCCTGCGCCTACAGGACAGGCCCGTCGTTGCCTTGGGCGGCGAGGACCGCCCGGATCGCCGGAATGTCGTCCTGCGTGGCGGCCCGGATCTCGCGACCGAAGGTCATCGTCTGCCGGTCTGCCGCATCGCTCCTGAGCCGCCACCGGCCCTGGGGCCGCGGCCGTACCGGGCCATGACGTCCAGCAGGCGGTCGTGGTCCAGGGCGTGGGCGGTGATCCCGTCCCGTCCGGTCAGCGTCTCCGCCGCCAGCAGCGCGCTGACCACCGCCGCCTCGGTGGCCTCGATCGCGGCCTGGAACAGCGGCGAGATGGCCTTGTCCACGACCATCCGTGCCTCGACCGT
>JANNHX010000715.1:0-2778 GCA_031404615.1 Chloroflexota bacterium | reverse complement strand
GGCTGCGCGCCCGGTTCGCGTGATGGCGATCCCGGAGGGGTTCCCGCAGCCCGAGGCGGTCCTGGAGCAGGAGGCGCTCCTCGAGCTGGCGTCGTGCTCCGTCGAGGACGCGCTGGGCATCGGACAGTGGTTGCTGGACCGGGCGGTCGAGCGGTCGCTGGCCGTGACCATCGAGATGTGGCACGGCGACCGGCTCGTCTTCCGCGCGGCCCGGCCCGGCACCGACGCGCACAACGACCTGTACCTCGCCGGCAAGCTCCGCGTCGTGCGGCACTTCCGGCACTCGAGCCTGTATGAGCGGGTGCGGCACATGGCGGCCGACACGACCTTCGAGGCGGTGACGTCGCTGCGCTTCCCCGAGTACGCGCCGCATGGGGGCGGCGTGCCGCTCATGGTGCGCGGGACCGGGATGGTGGGGGTTGCGCTGGTCTCCGGCTTGCCCCAGCTGGCGGACCACGCGTTCGTCGTGGAGGCGCTCGAGGCGTACCTGGCGGCGCACCCGGGCTGATCTCCGGGTTCCGCGGCGGGGATTCGGCGGGACCCGGCCGCGAGCGCGCCGGTGAGCGGGCCGGCCCGCCGGCGACAGCGCCGACGACGCCGGTGAGTCACGGTGTGGATCGATTCCGGCGTGCTGACGCGGAGGTCGAGCCGGATTCCGCGCGCCGAGGGCATGAGCCGTGCGGCAGCCTCCCGGGTTTCATCCACACGAGGATCGCCGGGGCGGTGGCCCGGATCAGCGGGCCTCCGCGGCACCGATCCCCTCGAGCACGGGCTCCGTGACCGCCGCCGGCACCACCTCTGGCGCCGCTCCGGGCTCCGTGACCGCCGCCGGCACCGGCTCGCGCTCCGCCCCGCCCCGGATCCGCCGTATCGCCGCCCCGCTGTTGACGAGCGCGATCCCCGTGATGACCAGCAGCGTGCCGCCGATCCGGTTGAGCGTGATCGGTTCGTTGAGGACCACCGCGCCCAGCGCGATCCCGACCACCGGCAGCAGGTAGGCGACCATCGACGTCCGGGTCGCGCCCCAGCGCTGCAGGATGGTGAAGTAGCAGAGGTACGCGAACCCGGAGCCCAGGATCCCCAGCCAGGCGACCGCGGCCAGGGCCGCCGGGGTGGGGTGGACCGTCTCGAACGGCCGGTCGATGATCAGCGCGAGCGGCACCACGATCGCCGCCGCGAACGACACCTGGAACAGTGCCGGGATCATCGGCCGCAGCCCGTGAACGTTGCGGCGCGAGTAGACGTTGCCGACGCCGTACGCGATCGACGACCCGACCATCATCAGCTCGCCGGTCAGGTCCGAGTCCGAGAGGTTCACGAGGTCCGGCGCGACGAGCAGGATCACGCCCGCGAACCCGACCGCGAGGCCCCCGATCTTCGGCAGCGTGATGCGCTCGTCGGGGAGGAACAGGGGCGCCAGGACGATGACCGTGAGGGGCACCGTCGCGTTGAGGATGGATGCGAGGGCGGAGTCGATCGACTGCTCGCCCACGGTGATCAGGATGAACGGGACCACGATGTTGACCAGGCCCATGACGAACAGGTGGCCATACATCCGCGCGGTTCGGGGGAGCTCCTGGCGGGCGAGCGCGACGACGATCGCGAGGAAGAGCCCGCCCAGCAGGAGGCGCCCCGCGATCAGCGTGAGCGGTGGGAGGCCACCCTCGAGGCCGATCTTGATCCACAGGTACGAGGATCCCCAGAAGAAGCCGAGGGCGAGGAACACGAGCCAGGTGAGGGACGCGCCGCGCTGCATCGCGGGATGATAGCCCGACCTTGGCCCAGCCCGATGGGCCAACCCCAGCGGAACCTGCACCGCCATCGACCGCCCTTGACGTCCCGGCGTAGAATTCATCAGGCGTTGAATTCGCCGTCCCGGCAGTGAATGCGAGGTGCTCGATGGGCTCGGAGGGACCGGCCGCCGCGATGAGCGCGATGGACGTGGTCAAGCGGTTCGGGACGGTGACCGCCGTCGACGGCATGACGTTCGAACTGGCGCCCGGCCACATCTACGGCCTGCTGGGCCCGAACGGCTCCGGCAAGACGACGCTGATCCGCCTCCTGGTCGGCATGACCCGCCCGACGTCCGGCCACGCGGAGGTCCTCGGCACGCGGATGCCCAACCGGCCGATGCTCGCGAGGATCGGCTATATGACCCAGGGCGACGGCATCTACCCGGCGCTGACAGTCGGGGAGAACGCGCGCTTCTTTGCCGCTGCCTACGGTGCCGACACGGGCCCCTCGGTGATGGAGGCCCTCGCGCTGGTCGAGCTTGCGGACCGCGTGAAGATGGTGGCCGGGAACCTGTCCGGCGGCCAGCGGCGGCGCCTGAGCCTCGCCTGCGCGCTGATCCACAAGCCCTCCATCCTGTTCCTCGACGAGCCCACGGTGGGCGTCGACCCGCTGCTCCGCGTCCAGTTCTGGGGCCACTTCCGGTCCCTCGCGGACGCTGGCACCACGATCCTGGTTTCGAGCCACGTCATGGACGAGGCGGACCGCTGCGACGAGCTGCTGCTGTTCGTCCGCGCGGGCAAGGTGATCGCCCGGGGAAGCGGCACGGAGCTCCGTTCCGAGGCCGGCACTGACAGCCTCGAGACCGCGTTCCTGTCCGTCGCGGGCGACGCGGAGGCCGCGGCCTGAGCGCGCGACGCCTGTGGGCGCTGGCGCGCAGGGTCACCCAGGAGATCCGACGGGATCACCCATCGCTGGCGCTCCTGTTCGTGGCCCCGATCCTGATGACCGGCCTGATCACCTTCATCGTCCGCGAGGCGCAGGTCC
>JANNHX010000714.1:0-2267 GCA_031404615.1 Chloroflexota bacterium | reverse complement strand
CGGCGCAGGTCAACGACCTGCTGCGGCGAAAACTGAACGGCTGAGCCGCGGAACCTTACTGTTTCTTGGCCGCCGCGGCCTCGCGCGCGATCTGGGCCCTGAGCTCCCGGAAACGTAACCGCTGCGCCTCGTAGCGGTTGTTCACCGCGAGCGCATCCTGGTTCTTTTGCGCGATCAGCGCATATTGCTTCGAGATTTCGACCGCGATGTTCGCCAGCTCCCGCTTCAGCTTTTCCGGGATCGGCTTTTTTTCGTAAAACAGTTTATCCCGCTCCAGCACCGCCGCGCGTCTTTGCAGCGCCTTGATCCGTGCTTCGGCACTGAGGATAATGGACCCGACCAGCGCCAGATTGCGGCGCCTGGTCAGATCGATGTCGTTTTCAGATGTGTAAGACGCAAGCAGTGCGTTTTCCTGGTGCCGTTGTTCGTTCAGTGCCCTGTCGGCCACGCGCTGCTGTTCCAGCCTTTCTTCCCGGGCCGTGCGTTGCTCCGTCGTCAGGGGCGCCTCGGTGACTTTCTTGGTCATCCCCTGCTTGTTGAGTTCGGACGTGCCCCGATTCACTGCTTCGGCAGGAAGGCGATCGGTGTATTGAACGCGCCCTTTTTCGTCAACCCACTTGTAGGTTTCGGCCGACGCAGGTGTCCCGGCGGCCAACCCGGCCGCGAGCAACAACCATGCCGATGGATTGAACTTAACGTACACCATACGCCTCCCGGTAAGCTTCGATCTTGGGCAGATACTCGGCCAGGTCGGGCCGGCCGCGCATGAACGTGAACAAGTCGCCGAGCGCGGCGATGGCGACGACCCGGATCCCGTACTCCTGTTCGAGTTCCCGCACCGGCGAGTGCGCGCCGCGCCCGCGCTCCTGCCGGTCCAGCGCGATCAGAATGGCGGCCGGCTCTCCGCCGTGCGCCTTGATCAGTTCGATCGCTTCGCGCTTGGCCCCGCCGTCGGTGATCACATCATCGACAATGAGCACTCGCCCCTTGAGCGGCGCGCCGACGATCGTCCCGCCCTCGCCGTGGTCCTTGGCTTCCTTGCGGTTGAAGCTGTAGGGCAGGTTGTAGCCTCGGGCCGCCAGCGCGATCGCGGTCGCGGCGGCGAGGGGAATACCCTTGTACGCCGGCCCGAACAACTGGTCGCACGGGATTCCGCTCGCCAGCCAGGCGTCGGCAAGGAATTCGCCCAGGCGGCGCAGCGACTCACCGTCGTCGAAGAGTCCGGAGTTGAAAAAATATGGCGTGTTGCGCCCCGACTTGGTCACGAACGAACCAAACTTCAGGACGCCCTGCGCCAGGGAAAAGTCCAGGAAGGCCTGCCGGAAATCGGGGAGTGGAGCGTTCATGCCGGAAATTGTAGCTCGCCGCGCGCATTTCGCCTATGAATTTGGCAATGCGGGGGTGGGGCTCGATTTGCCTTCATGGTACGCTCGCGCCTTCCATTTTTTTGCTGCGCGCCCGATGCGGGTCATTTCACTCAACGTCAACGGCATCCGCTCCGCCGAAAAAAAGGGGCTGTCGCGCTGGCTGGAAAAGGCCGGACCATGGGACGTTCTGTGCGTGCAGGAGCTCAAAGCCGGTCCCGACGATGTCCCGGAGACCCTGCGCGCGCCCCAAGGAACGGTGGCGTTTTTCAATTCCGCCCTGAAAAGAGGGTACAGCGGCGTCGGCCTCTATGCCAGGCGCGCCCCGGATCGGGTCAAGCATGGCTTTGGCCACCAGGAATTCGACGGCGAAGGCCGCTATTTGCAGGCCGACTTCGGCAATCTGAGCATCATCAGCCTTTATCAGCCTTCGGGCTCGAGCGGTCCGGAGCGGCAGGCGGCCAAGTTCCGGTTTCTGGAATCATTCTTGCCCCACCTGAAAAAGCTGAAGCGCGCCAAACGTGAAGTATTGCTTTGCGGCGACTGGAATATCGCGCATCAGCCCATCGATCTGAAAAACTGGCGCGGCAACCAGAAGAATTCGGGCTTTCTGCCCGAGGAACGGGCGTGGCTCACCCACGCGTTCGACAAGCTGGGCTATGTCGACGTGTTCCGCAAGCTCGACCCCCGGCCCGAGCAGTACACATGGTGGAGCAATCGCGGCCAGGCGTGGGCCAAAAATGTCGGCTGGCGCATTGACTATCACCTTGCGACGCCCGGGCTGGCCGCCATGGCCAGGTCGTCGGCGATCTACAAGGATGAACGCTTCAGCGATCACGCGCCGCTGATCGTCGATTACGACTACGTGCTGTAAGCGCGGTCCCATACCTGAACCTCTGCTTG
>JANNHX010000713.1:0-7805 GCA_031404615.1 Chloroflexota bacterium | reverse complement strand
GTGGCCGCGTTTGACGACGTGATGCTGGTTTCCGCGACGTTCGCAACGGGGTCATGCGAGATCAGGGCGGGCGTCCTGCAGCCGTAGCCAGCCCGGTCAGGCCTCGTCGAAGAGCGCCTGGAGAACATCGCGGCCGGTGATCCCGGCGGCCAGGGCGAGGCGGAGCAGAATTCGGGCCTTCCACGGTGGCAGGTCATCGGCGGCCACCCAGCCGCGGGCGACCAGCGAGCCCACCGCCGGCACGCGGCCAGCGCCCACGCGCGTCGCCTGCACGACGGTGACCCCGTCCGCGGTCGCGCGCTCCAGGGCTTCGACCTCGCCGGGTGCCGGGTAGCCGGCGCCGGTGCCGGCACTGACGATCCCACGGGCGCCGGCGGCGACGGCGGCATCGACCATGACCCCGTCCGCACCCTGGTAGCTGATCACCACGTCGACACGCTGAAGCGCACGGAGGTCGACGCCGGCGAAGCGGCCGCGCAGCGAGGAGCCCCGTCGCGGGACGTGGTTGATGATCACGCGCCCGTCCCCGTCGACCCAGCCCAGCGGCCCGGAGGCCCCGCCGCGGAACGCCGAGACCCGCATGGTGTCGGTCTTGGTGGCGTCACGGGCGCCGTGGATTGTGTCGTCGAGCAGGATGAGGGTGCCCAGGCCACGGGCGTCGGACGAGGCGGCGAGGCGGACGGCGTTGATGAGGTTGAGCGGCCCGTCGCCCGAGAGCGCGGAGGCGGGGCGCATCGCGCCCGTGACGACCACCGGGGCATCGCCAGCCACGACGAGGTGGAGCAGCCAGGCGGTCTCCTCGAGCGTGTTCGTGCCGTGGGTGACCACGAGCCCGTCGACGCCCTCGCGATCGAGCTGGTGGCGCACGGAGGCGACCAGCTCGGCGAGGTCGGTGTCCGTGATGGCATGAGCCCGGACGCGGCGGAACGGGACTTCGTGGACGTCGGCGACCGTCGCGAGCTCGGACGCGATCCCCGCGAGCAGCTCCCCCGGGCCGAGGCGCGTGGCGTTGTCCAGGTACGCGGCAAGGTCCAGGCGGTCCGTCCCCAGCGAGTCGATCGTGCCGCCGGTCGTGATGACGGCGACCCGCGGCAGGCTCACGTCGCGGACGCGGCGGGTGCGGGCGAGGCGGACCCGGGCGAGGCGGGTCCGGACGCCAGCTCCCAGTGCGGCGCGCTCGCCGGCGGCGTGAACCTCGCCACCCGCGTGATCAGCCGCCGGATCCGTAGCCCCTCGATCGGCCCCAGCGCGTACAGCGGCATCGGCTTGAGCCACACCGCCGACCCGAGCGACACAGCGTCGGCGCCAGCCCAGAAGTATTCGCGGCAGTCGTCGAAGTCCCGGACCCCGCCGTTCGCGATGATCGGGAGGCGAAACCCGGCGTCGCGCAGCTCGGCCACGACCCGCAGGCCGATGGGCTTGATGGCCTTGCCGGAGATCGCCCCGTAGCGGTTCTTGAGGTAGGGCTCGCCGGTGTCGGGCCGCAGGCGCAGACCCTTGACGGTGTTGATCGCGGTGATCGCCGCGCAGCCATAGGCCGCCGCGAGGTTCGCCTGCCAGCGGTAGTCCTCGTCCGGGCTGACCTTGAGGATCACCGGGTGGCGGCTCTTCGGGACCGCGCGGCGGAGCGCCTCCTCGAGGATCGTGGCGAACGGGAAGTTGACGTTGTGGCAGCTCGCGTTGAGCTCGACCGCTGCGATCTCGCCGGGCTTCGCGCGCTCGTTGCAGGTCTCGATGAGCTGCTCGATCTCGTCGGCCGAGAAGCCGCCGACGCTCACGATGCGGTTGAGGTTCGCCGTCCGGCCGAAGTACTCGTCGAAGTAGCGCTCGATGCCGATGTTCGACCAGCCGAACGCGTTGAGCCAGCCGCCGTCGACCTTGTGCAGCGCCCGCCCGTACAGGCGCAGCATCTCCGGGAACTCGCGGAGGCCCCAGTCCTCCTTGAGCGTGAAGTGCCCATCGCGCGGCTGGAGGCTGACGGTGCGTGTCGTGACCGCGCCAAAGCGCTCGAGGGGCACCCACTGGGCGATGGGCGAGAGGCCGTACAGGATCAGCCGGCTCTTGGACGCACCGTAGCCCAGGAGGCTGGCGCTGGTCAGGAGCCGGTTTCGCAACCGGATCCCGTTGAGGTCGATGGTGGCCACGGAGGAAGTATGCCGAAGAGCTGCTTGACAGACGGATACGAACGTGGCGTAGGATCCATACCATGACCAGTCGAGTAGGAGAACGCGGCCAGATCACGATCGAGAAGGCCATCCGCGAACAGCTCGCGATCTACGCCGGTGACGAGGCGGTGCAGCGCGTGGAGGATGGCAGGATCGTGATCGAGATCGTGCCCGGGAGGCACGCGCGGTCGCTCGCGGGCGTGCTGCGGGAGCACGTGGGGCGGTGGCCTGCGGACGAGTCCTGGGAGGTGCTCCGGGCGGCTGCATGGGACAGCCCGGATCCGGCTTGGGACCTCGCTGGTGAAGAGCACGGCGGTGCGCCGGAGTGATCGCCATCGACACCTCGGTGCTGGTCAGGTACGTCGTCGGGTCGCCACCTGACCAGGCCCGGGCCGCCAGCACGCTGATCGAAGCGGGTGAGGAGATCGGGATCTCGCCGGTGGCACTCGTCGAGTGCGCGCATGTCCTCCGGACCCAGTACGCCGTGCCCCAGTCGGCTGTCATCGACGCGCTCATCGCCTTCGTCCAGAGGGCGAACGTGCGCATCCTGGGTGGGCGCACAGACGTCATCGTCGGGATGCTGGTTCGTGCCCGCTCGCTTGCCGGCCGGCCGATCGCCGACGCCCTGATCGTGGCCGCCGCGATGGGCGCCGACGCCGTTGCCCTCGCCACGTTCGACCGGGGCCAGGCCCGCTACGGGTTCCCGGTGGTGATGCCTTCGGGCGGCGAGGGGCGGTAGGCCGCCGGCTCAGGACGGCGGCGCCAGCGGTCCCTGGAGGCCGATCCAGTCTGGGGTCGGGCGATAGCCCAGGGCGAGGTTCACGGCACGCATCGGCGCGTTCTCCTCGTCGTTGCCGGTGTCGAGCGCCTCGAGGCCGTGCTCGATCGCCCAGGCGATGGTGGCGCGCTTGAGGGCCGTCGCGATGCCGCGGCCGCGATAGGCGCGCCGGACGGCGGTCATGTCGTGGTACGCCTCGGTCGTGCTGCCGGCCGAGAAGATGAGGCTCGCGTAGCCCGCCACCTCGTCAGTCGCCTCGTCCACGGCGACGAAGAACGCGTCCCTCGGGATGCCGGCGCGATCCACGTCGCGCGCGGCGAACGCCTCGAGCGTGCCGACGTCCATCGGCTCGTCCTCGCCCGGGATGTCCGGGAAGGCTTCAATCGCGGTGGCGTGGACGCCGGTCACGAGGTCCGGTCGCTCCGCGAGGGTCACGAGGCGGATCCCGGCGGGCGCGTGGACCTCGGGCGGGGCGAGACCAGCGAGCTCGAGGCGGACCATCTTGTTGCGGTCGGTCTCGACGAACCCGCGATTGGCGAGGAACCGGTGACCCGGGATCTGTGCCTCGGAGAGCTCGGTCTGGAATCCGGTCTTGCCGGCGGCGCGCGCGGCATCGCTGACGGCGGCGTAGAGCGCGGTGCCGGTGCCCAGCTCACGGGCCTCGGGCACGACCCAGATCCCCAGCCAGAACCGTGAGAACTCGCGCTCGTGCATCCAGATCCGCCCCGTGCTCGCCGTCCCGACCGGCGTGCCGTCCGCGTGCTCCGCGAGGAACCGGGTCACCTCCCCCGGGTATGTCTCGCTCTCCCACCGGATCTGCTCGAGCGAGTCCGTGTTGTCGGGCGTGACGGCGTTCCGGATCAGGACGTACGCCTCGAGCGCGGCGAGGTCGTCGAGGGCGATCGGCCGGACAACGACGTTCACGCCGCCGGCCCGAACTCCGATCTGAGGGGACCCCGCACGTCGCGGTACGTATCCTCCAGGGCCCGCGGCCCGAGACCCGCCGGCACCCCGATGATCATCTCCGTCGCCCCGGCCGCAACGAGCTCGCGGGCCTGCCCGAGCGCCCGTGCCCTTGACGAGGCGTCAGCGGCCGTGTGCACCTGGCCCACGATCTCGAACGTGGCCGGGTCCCGGCCGACCTCGTCCAGTGCCCGGAGGATTGCCCCGCGCCGGTCCGTGAAGTACGCGACGTCCCCCGCCTCGGTGCCCGTGAGCAGCCAGCCGGCCGCCCGTCGCGCCGCCAGCGCGATCCCACGCGGCTTCTGGCCGCCGAGGAAGATCGGCGGACCGCCGGGGGTCAGCGGAGCCGGAGCATTCACGGCACCTGCGAGCGGGTAGAACGGGTCGGGCCGCGTGACCCCGGGCGCCGCGGAGGCCCCCGGGGAGAACAGCAACTGCAGCACCTCGACCGCGGAGATCAGCTGGTCGATGCGCTCCCCGATCGGTGGCAGCGGGATTCCGAAGGGCTCGTGCTCGCCCTCATACCAGCCGGCGCCCAGCCCCAGCACGAACCGGCCGCCAGTGGCGTGATCCATGACCGTGGCCGCCTTGGCGAGCAGCACGGGGTGGCGGAACGTGTTGGACAGCACCGCATGGCCGACCCGCAGCCCCGGCACGTGGTGGACCAGCGTCGCGAGCAGCGTGAGCGCCTCCATCGACGGCCCGGGTGCCACCTCGTCCAGGTCCGTGAGGTGGTCATTCATCCACGCGCCGTCCCACCCGCCGAGCTCTCCGGCGAGCCGCCACGTGGCGTCGAGCGTTTGCCAGTCGACCCGCTGGGGCGACGTCTTGAACGAGATCCGCAGCGGCATCGGCGTCGGCTCCTAGCGCAGGTCGCCCGAGCGGGCCTTGAGCGCGCGCTGGAGCGCGGCCCCGGACGTGACGGCGCCTTCGGACGCGGACGAGACCAGCGCCGCGTACTTGGCGAAGACGCCCGTCGTGTAGCGCGGCTCAGGCGGAGTCCAGCGGGCACGCCGCTCGGCGAGGACCGCAGGGTCCACCTCGAGGTTGAGCTCCTGCCTGTCCACGTCCACCGTGATGATGTCGCCCTCCTCAACGAGGGCGATCGGCCCGCCAACCGCGGCCTCGGGCGCCACGTGGCCGATCATCAGCCCGTGGGTGCCGCCGGAGAACCGGCCGTCGGTGAGCAGTGAGATCGCCTCGCCCAGGCCCTGGCCGACGATGGCGCCGGTGACGCTGAGCATCTCCTGCATGCCGGGGCCGCCGACCGGACCCTCGTAGCGGATGACGACGACGTCGCCCTCGACGATCCTCCGGTCCCGCACGGCCGCGAAGCACTCGACCTCGCTGTCGAACACGCGCGCAGGGCCCCGGTGGTGGCGGCGCTCGTGACCGGCGAGCTTGACGACACAGCCCTCGGGCGCGAGCGAGCCCTTGAGGATCGTGAGGCCGCCGAACGGCTTGATCGGGGTCTCGATTGGCTTGACGACCGGCTGGCCGGGCGTCTCGACGGCGTCCGCGGCGATCTTCGCGATCGTCCGGCCGTCGACGGTCTTCTCATCGCCGTGGAGGAGGCCCTGCTTGAGGAGCTGCTTCATGACGATGGCGACGCCGCCGGCATCGTGCATGTCGGACGCGAGGTACCGGCCGCCCGGGCGCATGTCCGCGATGAGCGGGGTCCGCTTGGCGACGGCGTCGAACTCGTCGACGGACAGCGACAGGCCGTACTCGGCGGCGATCGCCGGCATGTGGAGCACGGCGTTGGTGCTGCCGCCGGTGGCAGCGACGGACGCGATCGCGTTCTCCAGCGAGCGCTTCGTCACGATGTGCGAGGGGCGGATGTCGTGGTGGACGAGCGTCATCACGAGCTCGCCGGCCTTGCGCGCCGCCTCGTCCTTGGCCGGGTCCTCGGCCGGGATGCCGTTGAGGCCCGCGGGCGAGAGGCCCAGGAACTCCATCACCATCGACATCGTGTTGGCCGTGAACTGGCCGCCGCAGGCACCGGCGCCGGGGCAGGCCCCGTTCTCGGCCTCGTACAGGTCCTCGAGGGTGATCTTGCCGGCGCGATAGGCGCCGATCGCCTCGAACACGGTGACCACATCCGCGGGCTTGCCCTTGTAGGTGCCCGGCATGATCGTGCCGTTGTAGAGGATCAGGCCCGGGATGTCGAGGCGGCCGAGTGCCATCGCCCCGGCCGGGATCGTCTTGTCGCAGCCCACCAGGCAGACGAGACCGTCGAACAGGTGGCCCCGCGCCACGAGCTCGATGGAGTCCGCGATGACCTCGCGGGAGATCAGCGACGCCTTCATGCCCTCCGTGCCCATGGACACGCCGTCGCTGATCGAGATCGTGCCGAACTCCATCGGCGTTCCGCCCGCCGCGCGGATGCCCTCCTTCACGAACTCCGCCAGCCGACGCTGGTTGAGGTTGCAGGGCATGGTCTCGATCCAGGTCGTCGCCACGCCGATGATCGGGCGCGCCAGGTCGTCGTCCGTGAAGCCGACCGCCTTGAGCATCGCGCGTGCGGCGGCGCGGTCGGGGCCGTCGGTCAGCGCGTGGCTATGCCGCTTGCCGGGGTCGGTGGGGCGGGAGTAGGGGAGCGGGCGGTCGGCGGCCATCGAATCCTCGGAAGGGTCTGCGGGGTGGCGGCGGGCGGGTGTGCCGGGTCAGTATCGCCCGCGGGCCGGGCTGCCCGCTACGCAGGCGAGGCGCCGCCGGCGCTCGAGCCCTCGGCGATCCAGGCCCCGACGATCTCGCGCAGCGTGGGCAGGGCGATCGCGCCGTTCTCGAGCACCGTGTCGTGGAAGGCGCGGATGTCGAACGCAGTGCCGAGGCGCTCGCGGGCCTCGGCGCGGAGGCGCAGGAGCTCCAGCTGGCCGGTCTTGTAGGCGAGCGCCTGGCCGGGCAGCGCGATGTACCGGTCGACCTCGTTGACGATGTTGTTCGGGGCGAGCGCGGTGTGCTCGAGCATGAAGTCGATCGCCTGCTGCCTCGTCCAGCCCATCGCGTGCATGCCCGTGTCCACGACCAGGCGCGAGGCCCGCCAGGCGTCGAAGGAGAGGACGCCGATACGGTCGAGGTCGCCCGAGTAGAGGCCCATCTCGTCGGCGAGACGCTCGGTGTAGAGGCCCCAGCCCTCGAAGAACGCGGTGGGGCCCAGGTGACGGCGGAAGGCCGGCAGGCCCTCGAGCTCCTGGCCGATCGCGATCTGGAGGTGGTGCCCCGGGATCGACTCGTGGTAGGCGAGGACCTCCGCCTCATAGCGTGGCCGGGTCTCGGGGTGCGAGGTGTTGAGGTAGTACTGGCCGGGCCGGGTGCCGTCCTCCGCAGGGTTGCGGTAGTAGGCGATGGTGTTGTGCTCCTCCTCGTGGGCCGGCATGTCGACGACGACGCAGCTCGCCCGCGGCAGCCGCCCGAACCAGGCGGGGATCGCTGCCGTCGCGCGGGCGAGCGCCTCCTCGGCCTTCGCGTGGACCTCCTCGCGGGTCGCGAAGTGGAGCGCCGGGTCGCTGCGGAGCCGCGCGATGGCCTCGGCGCGGGAGCGGCTGCCGATGGTCCGTTCCGCGAGGGCCTCCATCTCGGTGTCGATCCGCTCGATCTCGGCGAGGCCGGTGCGATGGAGCTCGTCGGGGGCGAGGTCGAGCGAGGTGTGGATGCGGACGAGCCGCAGGTACGCGTCGTCGCCCCCGGGGGACGTGGCACAGCCCGGGGCGATCCGGCGGGCGGGCGGCGGGCAGGACCTCCGTCGCGAGGACCTGGTGGAGGCGGGCGAAGGCCGGGCGGATCCCGGTCGCGATGGCGTCGCGGAGGTTGGCGGCGAAGGCGGGGTCGGGGTTGGCGTCGGCGTCGGGGTCGCCCGGATTCCCGGCCGGTGTCCCTGCCGGCCCGAGGAAGGGCCA
>JANNHX010000712.1:0-10396 GCA_031404615.1 Chloroflexota bacterium | reverse complement strand
GCCTTCCGCTTCGCATCGAACGGCTCGGCTCGGGTCGAGGATTGGACGGGCCAGGGGATGGACTCGGGCCCCGCGCTCGGTGATCCGGTCAATCCAGTGTGCCCGGCGCCTCCCGACACGGGCACCGCGCGCCCCGCGGCCCCACTTGGCGCCTCGCCGGACTTCGCTCCACTCGGGATCGTCGCCATGGCCGGGCTTCTCGCGGCGCTCCTGATCCATCGGCGCAGACAGGCTCCCCGTCCGCCGCCCTGAGCTCACCGCATCGGCCTGCAGCACTCGAGCTGCGCCGTCGTCTCCGCGCCCACCTTGGTCCGCGCGTTCGCCAGGTGGTGCTTCACGGTCGAGTGCGACAGGGCGAGGGAGACTGCCAGGTACTTGGGTGCGGACTGGCCGTTGGAGCCGGGATCATCGGACGGCCGCAACCGAGGCGCGCACCCTTGACCGCCGAGGAACAGCTGCCCACCATCGGGCGTCAGAAGGTCGGGCGTACGTCAATGGGGATCGAGGGATGACTCACCGGGTTCGACGGGTCTCTGCCGCGATGGCGCTAATCGCGGTGCTGATCGCGGCCTGTTCGGCGAGCGCGCCGGCGCCGGCGGCCTCTCCCGCCGCCTGGGCGGGGAACCTGATGGCGTATCCGGTCGCCGGGGCCGAGAACCGCATCTACATTTCGGGCACGGTCGGAAGCACGCCCGGCGCGACCCTCGTCGGCGCCGACACCCCGTACGGGCGCGCTGACCTTACGGCCACATCAGGCTGCATTGGAGGCGGCCCGGAGCCGATGTCCCAGTGGCGGATCGAACCACACGGGAGCATCAGCCTCGTACTCGGCAGCGGCTACCTCGCTGTCTCGAAGGCGAGCGGCCTGCCCGACGAGGGCTCGACGATGCCGGTGACGCTCCGCTTCTCAGACGCGGCCGACGTCACCGTCTCCGCGGATGTGCAGCCGGTTGAGCGCGAGGACCCGCCTGCCACCGGGAGTGGCGGCTGCTCCGGCTGAGGGCCACCGCCTCGGCCTGTCGCACTCGACCGAGGACCAGGGAGTCGGCGTGGATCTGACCAGCGCGCTGTCATGCCCCCAAGCGCAGGGGCGGCGGCGACGGCCTACGGGTTCGTGCCGACCCCTCCTCCAGCCGACGGCACATCAGGAAACCGCACCGAGTCGACCTTCGAGCCGCCCGCGTCGAGGAAGTCGACCGCCACCGGGTTCGCCGCTGGGCCCAGGTTGAAGATGGCCACCTTGGCCCGCGGCAGGAGCGGCCCGACGTCGACCAGCGCGACGCTCACGTCCGCAGCGCCAGCGTCGTGGAGGACGGCCGTGGTCGCCGACGCTACCTCAGTGCTTGCGTCAACGACGACACCCAGAGCGTTTCGGCCGACGCCGCCACCACCCCCGGCCCGGTTACCCGCCGGGTCGCACCCGGCTCCTGACCCGCTGCTTGAGTCAACCTCGAGGCATGTCATCCCGTCCGAGGTGCGGAAGGCCCAGACCTTGTAGTCACCGGCCGGCCCCGACCCCTGGGCGACGAGGACGATCGGGGCCATAGCCTTGGGATTGACCGGCCGGTCGGGGACGCCGCCAAACGGCGTGCCGACCGCGCCACACGCGGCGACGGACATTGCGAGGAGCATTGTCACCACGCACGTCCCCGCCGCTTGCTTCACCACAGCCAGCGGCACCGAGAGCGGGAGCGCGCGCATGACGGCCGTGGCTTGTCCGGGTGATCGGCGATTCTGCACCTGTCGACCTTGTCGACGGTGAGGCCCGCGCGCAAGGGCCGGACGGACGCTGGCACCCGGCGATGCCGTGGGCGGCCGCCTTCTCCGACCCGGCAGGCGATGTTGTATTCGTACAAGTAGACGAGTATTGTATGAATACAACAGCCCGCCAGGGCTGACAGTCCTGAGGGGAAGGAGCGCACCTGTGGAGGTCTGGTTGCTGACGGTCCTGGGCGTTGCCGCCCTCGCCGCGTTCGTCCGAAATGGTGCCCTGGCCCGGCGTCTATTCCCGCGAAACACCGGCGCCGACCCCGGCGCATTCGAGCGGTTCTGGTCGCGCGTGGACGGGCGCCTGCTGGCGGTCGGCTGGCTCGGCCTCTTCGCGCTCGCCGTGGGGGACTTCGGGCTGGTGTGGAGCGACACGTGGCACCCGGTCAAGCACTTCTTCGACCTGGCCCAGCCGGTCGCAGCGGCCCTGCTCGTGCCGCTCACGGTGGCCGTGTACCTCTACAAGCGCGCCGTCCCGCAGGTCGCCCGCGACGAGGCCGACGAGCGCGAGCGGTCCATTCAGGGCGACGTCTACCGACGCACGCACACCCTCGTGATCGCCGGCATTGCCATCACGGTGGCGCTGCTCGAGTTCAACCCCGCCATCGGGATGGGGCTCGTCGGCACGTTCCGCAGCCGCCACACGAACCTGATCGACGTGCTCCTGCCGGCGTTCCTGCTGCTGTTCATGCTCCCGAGCGTTGCGTACTCGTGGATGTACCCCCACCGCGAGGATGGCCCCCCGAGTGAGCCGCGCCGCTGGCACCTGCCGGCGCGGCTCCGGAGGGCGGCGGCACGGTGACCGGCCGCAAGCCGGCCGCCGACGCCCCGATCCCGAACCGGATCGCGGACCTGCGCGAGCGGGCCGGCCTCAGCCGGGTCGAGCTCGCGGCCCGGGTGGACGTCAACCCGCAGACGATCGGCTACCTCGAGCGGGGCGAGTACAACCCGAGCCTCGCGCTGGCGTTCCGACTCGCCGATCTGTTCGGGCTCCCGATCGAGCAGGTGTTCGTGCGTGGCCATCTGACGGAGCCGTAGCCGGCAGACTCAACAGGAGAACGTTGTCAGATGGATGGCACCTTGGACATGCGCGGCGGGCCGGGTGGCACCTTGGGCACCTTCGCGCCGTGCGGCATCAAATCGGAGCCGGCACGAGATGCGCACCCGGCCTGACAGGGACGGCCACGGGGTGAAGGTCCTCAACCGCGGGGCACGTCGAACTCCAGCACCCATGGACCCTCGAGACGCAGCTGCCTGCCGTCCGGGCCGTTCCCGATCGACTCGTTGATCACGACCTTCCAATGTCCGGCCGGGTCCTCGGTGCCCGCAATCAGGTTGAGCGTCTCGTCGTCCGAGCCCGTCACACCGCCGCCCAGCGGGATTTCGTGCCCGTCATGGAACACGGTCCCTACGGAGTTCCAGCCGCTGGTCGATGGTCCTCGGTCGGACCAGCGGATCCCAATTCGTACGGCCGTCGGCGTCGCGAACAGGCTGGTGGCCGTGGCCGTCACGCCGCCGGCCGTCGCCGCAGTATCGAGATCGAGGCGCCTGCCGCCACCGACCGGCAGATCGAAGGTGAACGTCCAGGAGCCGAGGACCTCATGCCACGGGTCGCCCGACCCGACGGGGTCCGGGTCCCGGTACCGGATCGCCGGCACGGTGACGGTCACGGAGTGGACGCCGGGGACGGGTGGCGCGGAGGCATCGAGCCATACGGTGTTGGCGGCGCCCATCGATGCCGGCGCCGACCCTCCGTGAGTCATGGACCACACTGGGCCTGACCCGTTGGTAAACCGCGCGTCAGCGCTGGAGGCGTCGAGCTGCGACCAGCCGCGGTTCTGCGTATCGACGACGGACACCGCGAGCAGCATCTGTGCGGCGTCGGCGTAGGCGGCTTCGAGGGTGACTGCGTAGCCTTGGTCCGTCTGATGGAGGCCGAGCATTGTCGCGTGCTTCCAGGCGTACTGGTAGGCGTCGCCGCCGAAGAAGCCGTAGAGGCTGAGGAGGCTGGTGGTTGCGCCCCCGACGATGGCCAGCACCGCGGCCAGCAGGGCGAGCCTGCGGACCGGGAACCGCCGCACCCGCGATGGCGCCGCAGGGATCGTCGGGAGGGCGACTGCGGGGATCGCCGCATCGAGGACGCGCATCTGCGCGGTGAGCCGGTCGTCGAAGGTCGTCATTGTTCGTCTCCCAGGATCGAGCGGAGATGCTCCTTGGAGCGCGAGAGCCAGCTCGACACCGTCCCTTCCCGGACCCCGAGCATGCCGGCGATCTCCGCGTGGGTGTAGCCGTCGAGGGTCGAGAGCACGAGCGCCGCCCGATGCCGAGGGTCGAGCTCACCGAGCGCGATCCAGAGGTCTGGCTGCGAGGTCATCGCCCAGGCCGGCTCGGGAGCGTCATCAAGGGCGACGAGCCGACCCTTCCGGCGGACCTCGTTGAGCGCCAGCCGGATGCCGATGGTGTAGAGCCAGGCGCGCACGTCGCCGCCTCTGAAATGGTGCCGGCGCTCCAGCGCCCGGGTGAACGCCGCCTGCGCGATGTCTTGGGCATCGTCCGAGTTGTGCAGGATCAGCGTGAGGCGGCGCGCGAGCAGCGGATACGCGCCGACAAGCTCTGAGTCGAGCTCGGCCACGATTGGGACGGTTTGGGTGAGTTCCATGCACCCTCCTTCGTCCCTACAACACGCCAGCCCCGGAAATCCTTGCACGGCTTCGAGCTGTTCGTGTCAGTCCGCCATCCGGCGCTCCTGCCATCCCCGGCATGACGGCCCACCGGTCTCACTGTGAGCAGACAGCTCGTCCGCATCACCGCGCCCAGTTTCGTGCTCCGGCAACCGCGGCGCGAGAGTCCATACGAGCCGCGCCCTCGACTCCGCGCCCACCTTGGACCGCGCGTTCGCGAGGTGGTGCTTGAGGGTCGAGTGCGACAGGCCGAGGCGTTGGCGGCCGCCTTCTGCCGTAGGACCGGCGGCAATCAGCTGGCTGGACGTGTCCGGAGCGCCTGTAGCCGCCTCAACGGCTGAGCACGACCCAACTGACCGCTCCAAGGACGACCTGGCCGAGGGCCAGCGCCATCAGGCCCGTCATGATCCGCTGCCAGTCAGGCTTGTCGCGGTTATAGAAGGCCAACGCGGCCACGGCGACACCCATGCCGGACAAGACCAGCGGCAAGACCAGATTCATGCATGGACGGTACGCACGCCCGCCGCTGGAGAGCGAGGGCCCAATGCCCCCGGTCTTGGAGGATGCGGCCGAAGCCGAGCGACTGCATGCTGCCTCGGCCAATGTGACCTCACGCGATGCGCCGAGCGCCACCACGACCGGTGACTGAAGCACGATCTGCTGCGTGGGACCAACCGGATCAGTCCAGTCAGGCTGACCGGAATTCGTCCGTCTGGACGTGACCCTCGGGCTCCGGCAGCCGCGGGCTGAGGATCCAGACGAGCTGCGCCGTGGTCGCCGCGCCGACCTTGGGCCGGGCGTTTGCCAAGTGGTGCTTCACGGTCGAGGGCGACAGGCCCAGGCGGTGGGCGGCCGCCTTCTCACGTCCGTCGGGAGCCGCGAGTCGGTGTGGATCGGACCAGCGGTCGTTGAGGCAGGCTACGGCGCGATCGCCCCGACTGCGATCGAGTCAACCTCGGAGCCGTCAGCGGCAAAGGCTGCCACCCGCTGGGCGGTCAGCTCGCCCGGCCACCAGGCGACCCAGTAGCCGTCCTTCACAGTCGCGGTCACGTCACCCCCGGCCTCGCGGCTCAAGACGACCTTCGCGACGCTCGGATCCGATGTGCCGAACGTGGCACTCAGGGTCTCGCCGCCGTAGCTCCAGATCTGTACCGATCCCGCGAACCGCAGGGGGCCGTCCGGCGGATTCTCCTGCGCACCGAGCGCCGAGCCCCCCCCGACCGTCCTGAGGGTGCCAGCGTCGTCAAGGGACCCGAGACAGAGGTTGCTCGCGATGCCGGATCCCCGGCGTTCGGCAAACAGGGCGACCCCCGATGTGCCCCGCTGGTCCACGAGCACCATCGGCAGGCCGTTGATCTCCTCGGTGAAGGCGCGGTCCTCGGCGGTCATGTCCCGCGTGATCGAGACCTTGCAGGACTCGAGGAGTGCGGCCTGGAGCGCCGGATCAGCCACCACAGGCACGGCCGACCAGGATGCGAACGCGGACTGGGGCCGGGCAACCTGGATGGCCACCACCGCGATCAGGAGTCCCGCGATCGGCAGCACCAGAGCGGCGGCGGCCCACCGCGATCTCGAGCGCCCGGGGGGCCTGACAGGCACGGTCGTCGACGACGGCTCGAAGCGCTCGAATCCGTGTCGAATCAACTCGGTGAGCTGCTGATCGGTGAGGGTTGTGCTCACGACTCTGCCTCCTCGGTCTCGAGCTGCGCTCTGAGCGCGCCAAGGGCCTGGTGGAGCGTCGCCTTCACCGTCCCGGAGGCGACCCCCATGATCTCTGCGGTGTCCGCGATGCTCAGGTCCAGGAGGATGCGGAGCGCGATGACCTGTCGTTGGCGTGCCGGCAGCCGCCATACGAGGCGCACCACAGCATCCTCACTGGCATCGAGGCCGCCGGCCCCCGGGACGTCAGGCGGATCGGGCAGCTCCCGTCGCCGCCGCCGCCACCACGATGTCGCCTGATTCAGGGCGACGCGAGCGACCCACGCCGTCGGGTTCGCGTGTGCGGCCACGCGGGCCCAGTCCGCATACGCCCGCGCGAACGCCTCCTGGCACGCGTCCTCGGCGATCTCCGGCGATCGTGCGCGAAGGAGCACGGCGCGATAGACGGCCGGCCTGCTCGCCATGTAGAAGGCCGCGAACGCCGGCTCCGGCGCGTCACCTCGCGTGCGATCCAAGACCTCGGTGCGCTCCATGCCCCCTCAACGCGCGACGCCAGCGGAAGGTTTAGCCGTCCTTCGCCATTCTCGGCGCCTCCAAGCCCCGGCGCACCCTCATGTCCCTACCGTTTCCGCGCCCCCTGCCGGTCTCAGCTCGTCGGGAGACCGGCAGTGACGTGTCGCCCGCGCTTGGTCATCTGGCACCACCTGGCTCACCATCTGCACACACAAGCGGCACAGGGTGGCGCGACGATGTCCGAAATCGAGGGGGTCATCCGTCTACTGGGCATGAACAGCGACGCAGCCGCCGTGAACATCGAAGGCGACGCCGGATCCGCGCGGGCCGGCGAGGCGTTCGAGGTGCTCTACCTCGCCCACCGCGATGTCGTCTTCCGCTACGTGCGGGCGATCAGCCGGGACGAGGATCGGGCGCTCGACCTCACGGCGGCAACATTCGAGCGAGCGTTCACGGAGATCCGGGCGGGGCGGCAGCCGGGTATCGGCTGGCTCCTGCGCACGGCCCGGAACTCAACGATCGACGCCGACCGGCGCAACCGGACAGCGGCGCTGTTCCGCCTACGCTCCCCGGCACCGGAGATCACCGCCTCGTCGCCCGAGGAGCAGACGCTCGAGGCCGAACGCACGCAGCACATCCGGCACGCCCTGGCGGAGCTTTCCCGACCACAGCGCGATGCCATCGCCCTGCGCTACTCGAGCGACCTCACTGTCCGCGAGATCGCCGAGATCATCGGCAAGAGCGCGGCGGCCACCCAGAAGCTGCTCGACCGCGGCCTCCTCCGGCTCAAGGAGACACTCCATGACCTCGCCTGACCTCGACGGCCTGCTCCGTGCCACGCTCTCGACACCGATCACGTCCGCACAGCGCGCCGCGCTCGACGCGCGCATCCGCGCCCGGCTTGACCGACCTGGTCGTCCGTCCCACCATCTGCGCCCGCGGACGGCGGCGCTCGTGCTCGCGTCGCTCCTGCTCGTTGCGCCGGCCCTGTTCGTCGCATCCGCGGCGCTCCGGACCACCGAGTCGCCTGACGGCATGGAGTCGGCGGCGGCATACCAGGCGGAGATCGACGCTGCCCAGCGCGTTGTGCCGCTTCCCGTCGGCGCGACGTGGCCTGCGACGATCGGCGCAACGGACAAGAAGGGCTCTTACGCGACCGGCGGCGGGCGCTCGTCTGTCGAATTCTCAGCCTTCTGCGCCTGGACCACCGAGTGGCTGGCCGCATCGGGCGCGAACGCCGCCGCTGCCGCGAAGGTGATCACCGCAGCCCCGACGTGGGAGTTCTACACCGGAGTCTTCTCGTCCGACAGCCTCCGATCCGTCGTCGACGGCGTAGTGGCCGGTGTCAAGGGCGGCGACCCCGTGCCGGTCCGGTCCTTCGTTGGGGCGAACTGCGAGGGCTGACCGGCGCATCTCCTGCAGACCGGACTCGGGTGGCCGGCGGACTTCTCGTGAGTGCGTCACGCCCTGGTTGGTGAGTCTCGATGCGCCAGCGGAACAGGAGTCGTCGCGGTGAGGATGAGCGCGGTGGTCTCGCCGAGTCGGTCGTGCCTTGTGCCTATTGACCACCGTGGCAGCGGCGCAGATGCTGGCTGCCTCAAGGGGTAGCCATCAGGGGGCAGGATGACCGGGATCGTTCGCCGGGTGGGGATCGCAATCGGATCCCTCGTGATCGCCTACCTGGCCGTCTCGCTCGTCGGCGGCGTCCTGCTCGGGCCAGCGGCCATCGGCAATCCCTTGGCCGGCCTGGTCATCGTCGTGCTCGGCGGGCTGATCTTCGCGGACATCATCCGCCGGGAGCGCCCGAAGCCGCACGCGGGCGGAGTACCGACCGCATAGAGATCAGGCTGCCCGCACGGCCCGTGAGGCGGCGCGCCGCGGCAGAGTGGTGCCCGGACAGGAATGGGGATGCCGTCCGCCTGACGCGCGATCCCACCGAACGGGCGCGTCAGCCGTGCCGTCAGAGGGCGAGGCTCTCGTCGGGGATGCGTCGCCCGCCTTCAGCCGCCGGGTTGCGTGGGCAACGGCTCGGGACCCTCCGCGACGACGTTGCCAGCTTTGTCGGAGCGGACCGGGAAGAGCATGTCTGGCCGGCCATCGGCGGGGTGGAGAATGACGTGCCCCGCGTTGGGATCTGTGGGCGGCCCGCAGCGCGCACCCGGCGGGCAGTGTCTCGTCGCTTCCTCGTTCTGGCCAACGCCCATTCAGCAGGCCTGTGGAGCGCCCCACCACGCAGGAACGCCGGTGCCCTGTTGGACCGAGCCGTCCCTGGCGATCGTGATCCACAAGGACGGAGGCTCCGGCTCACCGTGACGGGTATAGATCTCGCGGACGACGGATGCCCCCGGCTGTGAGGCGGAGCGGTCGAGCAGGACCAGGCGAGAGCCGACCGGCATGGAGTAGCACCCGACACCCATGTTCTGGCCCCAGTAGCCGCCACTATCGGTGATCTGGCCCCCCGCGAGAACGGCGTCATGGATCTCTATCAGCGAGTCGTTCCGGACGTAGAGGACGACCTTGTTGGCGTCGGGCTGTTCCTGACCCGACGGCCCGACCTCGACTGCGAACGTCGGCACGGTCGCGGGATCAACGCCCGCCGGAACGAACCCCCTGCCAGGGACCATCTGCCCGATGACGGTCGACAGGTTCTCGCCGTACACGGGAAAGGGCACATCGCCCGGCGCGAGCACATCTTCCTTGCGCGCGTAGCCTGCGATACCGCCGTCTCGACCGGCGACGGCGAGGAAGTCCGGGGCGGACGACGGATCCACCTGGCCGTTCGGGCCGGGCGGAGGCAGGGTTCCCTTGCTCGCGAACGGCGAGACAAGCGGCAGCAACGACCGCGCCCAGCAAGATCGTGCCGAGCTGCTCGCGACGCAGTCGAATCACCTCGGTTCGCGTCACACGACTGGGAGATCGAGCCAAGCCTCGCGGATCGCACGAGTGGCGAGCTCGGTCCGTGACTGGATCCCGGTCCGTTCGAAGATGCGACCGAGATGCGCCTCGACGGTCTTGCTCGTCACGCCGAGTGCGTGTCCGACTTCCTCGTTCGTGAGCCCATCGGCGACCAGGCGGACGACGTCCGCCTCGCGTGGGGTGAACACGGGCGGTTGCGGCTCGACCCGCCGCTCGAAGACGAGCCTCCCCGCCGCGACGCCACGTACGGCCTCGAGGAGCTCGCGCGTCTCGACGCTCTTGGCGACGAACCCGGCGGCGCCCGAGCGCAGGGCGACGTGATGGTACTGGGGGTAGTCGAACGCACTGAACATGATGACGGCGGTTCGACCGTGGCCGCCGAGGAGGGTTAGGCCGTTCTCCTCGCCGAGTCGGACATCGAGGATGAGGACGTCGGGTGCGTCGGCCCCGTTGACGATCGATCGAGCGTCGTCAAGCGACCCGCCGACCGCGACGACCTCCATGTCTGGCTCACGGGCGAGCACAGCGGCAGTCCCATCACGAAAGACGGGGTGGTCGTCCACCACGGCGACTCGGATCAGCTTGTCGCCGGCCATTCCACACCCACGTGCATCCCTCGATCCGGTCGACGGAGCAGCTCGAGCCGGGCCCCGATCTGCTCCGCGCGCTGGGCCATGTTCAGGAGGCCGTGACTCCCGGAGCCGCGCGCGACCTCCGTCTGGAAGCCTCGTCCGGCGTCGTCCACTGAGAGGAACACCCGCTCGCCTGTCGTTCGGTACGAGATGGCGATCGGCGGCTCGCCGTGGCGGATAGCGTTGGCCAGCGCTTCCTGCGCGATGCGAAACGCGGCCAGCTCGACT
>JANNHX010000711.1:0-2546 GCA_031404615.1 Chloroflexota bacterium | reverse complement strand
CACCTGTCGGCCGGAGTCGTGCGCGTCGCCGTGCGCCGGGACGGCCGGAGGTTCCCGTTCCGCCCCGCCGGGTCGGCGGGTGGTCTCTTCCCGCTCGAGCTGTACGTGGCCGCACGTGGCGTCTCGGGGCTGCGCGATGGCGTCTACTGGTATGACCCGACGGGACATCTGCTCCTCCAGGTCGCTCCCCCGGCTACCGGCGACGCAACGACGATCGTGATCACGGGGATCCCGTGGCGGACGGGCTGGCGGTACGCGGAGCGCGGGTACCGCCACATCTACTGGGACGCCGGCACGATGCTCGCGAACACGCTCGCGCTCGCCGACGCCGGCGGCTATCGGCCCCGGCTCCTCACCTGCTTCCCCGACGCGGCCGTCGCACGGCTGGTTGGTGCCGATGGGACGCAGGAGTTCCCGCTCGCCATCGTCACCCTGGGTGCCGGCGCACCCGCGATCGGCCCCGTCGGCGAGGCCACGACCGGCAAGATCGATGTGGCACCGGTCGAGTTCCCGCTCGTGACGCTCGCCCAGCATGCCGGTGACGGGGAGCGGCTTGGCAAGCCGTGGCCGACAGGGCAGCAGATCGACGGCGATCTGCCGGCGACCGATGACCTCGACACGGTCATCCTGAGGCGCGGCTCGGCGCGGACGCTCGACGCGACGGCCGCCGTCGACAGGGGCACGTTCGAGCGCACCCTCGCGGTGTCGCTCCGCGGAACCAGGGTCCCGCACTTCATCGCCGTCCACGCTGTCGAGGGGCTCGAGCCCGGCCTCTACCGCTGGCCAGACCTCGAGCGTCCACTGCGACCAGGTTTCCTCCGGGACGAGCTGTGGGTGGCCTGCTACGAGCAGGACCTGGGGCGTGACGCGTCGTTCGTCGTCATCGGTGCGGTCGACCTGGATCTTCTCGACGACCGCGGGTATCGAGACGCCCAGCTTGATGCCGGCATCGTGGAGGGCCGCCTGCACCTGGCCGCGTACGCGCTCGGCATCGGCGCGTCCGGGATGACGTTCGTGGACTCTGAGATCCCGGCGCTCCTCGGGGAGCCGCTGGCCGGCCTGTTGTTCACGTGCGTCGGGGTGCCGTTCCACCGCACCAAGCCTGCTGGCACGCCGCGTGACCCGACCGACGTGAGCGAGCGTTGACCCCCGGACCCCGAAACCGATGATCACGCGATCGCGTACCAGGCGAGCGGATCCAGCGCTTTGGTTTCCGAACCCCGGCGTCCGTCCGGGGGCGCCAAGACCAAGACGCCGTCCGTGACGTCCGCCTTGCCATCGCAGAGCGTGTCGGCCGTCCTGGGGCTCGGGTGTGGTGCGGCGCAGTGGTCGATCGGGCTCGGGCGGCCGGCGCTCGCCCCGTCGGCCCGGTCCGGTCGGCCCGCCAGATCCGTGGGGAGATCAGGGTCACGCCGCCCCTCCCCTCGTGTCCCGTGCCGCTGTGTTCGCTCGCCGGTTGGCACCGGACCCGGCGCCGGACCCGGTGCCCGGGTCGACCTGGGACCACTCTGATCGCGATCTGGATCAGATCCGCCGTGCTCACGAATGGGTCGCGCCAGCAAACCCGGGTTTCGGGTCCCGAGTCGTGCGTACAGGTGCCGATCCTGATGCAGATCGCGATCACGCGCCCGTGGATGCCGCGTGCAATCAGCGAATCGGGTCACCAGCGGTGGGTTGGCGGCGGTGATCAGTGCATCAACGCGCTACGATCGCGACGTGGGTCTGGGGCGATGCCTTCGAGAGACGGCGAGCCGGCAGGTGCCGCAGTGGCTGCTGTACGCGGGCGTCTTCGTGGCCCTCGGCGTCATGGCCCTGTCGCGGTCCATCCTCGGGTTCGAATGGCTGTTGGCGATGGCCTTGGTCTTGGGCGTCGGTGTCGGGATCGCGTATGCAGGGAAGCTCATCTGGGCCGCCGCGAACCCGCTCTCAGACTCGGACGACCCCCTCGACACCTAGACGCGGGTCACGCGGTCGCATCCGCTGGGAGCCGACGCCGGGGGTCCGTGCCTGACGCGGGTGGCGCGCTACGATGCACCCCATGATTGACCTCGTGCTCACGCTCATCGGCCCGGACCAGCCGGGAATCGTGGATGCCGTATCGAAGGTCGTTGCCGCCAATGGGGGCAACTGGCTGGAAAGCCGGATGGCGCACCTTGCCGGCAAGTTCGCCGGCGTGCTCTGCGTCGAGGTTGCCGAGGAGCAGGCGGCGGCGCTCGAGGAGGCCCTCGGGCGGCTGAGCGCGATCGGCCTTCACATCATCGTCGAGCGGAGTGCGCCGGCGGCGGTCGTGCCCATGCGGATCACCGAGATCGAGCTGCTCGGCCTCGATCGACCGGGTCTCGTCCACGAGATCTCGGAGCTGCTGGCGACCCACCGGATCAATGTCGAGGAGCTCTCGACTGACCTTCCGGCCGCGGCCATGTCCGGGAGCCACATGTTCCACGCGCACATCCGGGCGACGGTTCCCGACGGCGTGGACATGACCGAGCTGCACCGGGGCCTGGAGCGGCTGGCGGCGGACCTGATGGTGGAGATCCGGCTCGCGG
>JANNHX010000710.1:0-3265 GCA_031404615.1 Chloroflexota bacterium | reverse complement strand
CCCCGGAACAGGCCCAGCTGGCCCTCGAGCCGGTCGCGCAGCGCGAGCCGGCCGCGGTGGATGCGCGACTTGACCGTGCCCAGCGACACCCCGGTCATCTCGGCGATCTCGGCGTAGTCGTAGCCCTCGACGTCAAACAGGACGATGGCATGACGCTGGTCCGGCGTGATCGTCGAGAGCGCCGCGTTGAGGACGCGGGTGCGCTCGCCCTGCATCGCGGTCCGGACGGGATCGGCCTCCTCGCCCGCGGGCGGCTGCCAGCTCTCGTCCTCGAGCTCCGGGTATGGCTGGCTCGGGCGGCGCTTCTTGAGGCGCTGCTGGTCCATCGCCGCGTTGATCGCGATGCGGCTGAGCCACGAGCGGACGCTGCCGCCGCGGAACGAGCGCATGTTGCGGTACGCCGAGAAGAACGCCTCCTGCACGGCGTCCGACGCCTGGTCCCGGTCCGGAACCATGCGCGCGACCAGCGCGAAGAGGTGGTCCTGGTAACACTCGACGAGACCGTTGAAGGCGTCGAGGCTGCCGTCCCGCGCCTGCTCCATGAGGATCAGGTCACGACGCTGGATCGGGTCTTCGACGGCCTCCGTCGGCCGGGCGTCCTCCACGACGGGGGCGACCCTCCCTGCGGCGATGGTGAGGCGCGGCGAGTCTAGCATCGGGCTGCGGTCTGGCTGGGCATCGGGGTCGAGACGCCCGGACGGCGCCAACGGTTCCCGCTCCGCTACGATGACGCGGCCTGGCGAAGTGGCGGAATGGCAGACGCGGCGGTCTCAAACACCGCTGAGGGAAACCTCGTGTGGGTTCGAATCCCACCTTCGCTACCAGCGACTCTGCGCCGAATCGTGGGGCGGGGTGGACCGCTCCTGCGCCGTGTCGCTGGCAAGGCGGAGAGCGAGATCAGGCTCGTGGCAACCTCGGCTCGCTGTCGCTCGTCCGCGCAGCAAGGGCGACCCGGCCTCGGTGCTGCACTGTCCCGGAGCTCCCGAGCCGTGGCCGACTCTGGGGGGTGAATAATCGAGAATCAAGAATCGTTGATTCCTTGTCATTCGACTCCCGACCTGCCATGGTGGCCGCGATGCGGGAGGTCCTGACACGCCACGTCCCGGCCGCGTGAGAGCGGCCAGCCAATGGCGGGCCGACCCGCACCGTTGCCCAAGTGGGAGGAGAGACATGCGCAGGATCGGCTTCGTTGCTCTCGTGACGGTGGCGCTGCTTGGAAGCGCCGCGGTGGTGTCCGCCGACAACGGCAGGGGTGGGTCGAGACACTCGGACCACCACAAGTACACGGCCATCTCGGTCACCAACCCCAACAACCCCGCAGAGGTCTCGAGGAAGCTGGTCCGCGAGCGCACGCCGAGCAAGGTGCTTGCCCAGCACATGGAGGCCCTCAACGGCTGTGACTGGAAGGGGCTGATGCAGCAGTACCCGGACAGCTACGAGCTCCGTCTGCCGGGCGGGGTGATCGTCAAGGGCCGCCTCGAGGCCGCCGCGACGTTCGCCGGGTTCGTCAAGCCGCACAGTGAGGGCGGGCTCTGTGGGATCACGTTCAGCGAGCTGTCGCGACAGGTCACGGGCGGCACGATCGCGGTTACGTGGGAGGCCAATGCCCCGTTCCTCGCTGAGCCCTACCAGGGTGCGGACGCCTACATCACCGACCACGGCCTGATGGTGTCGATGGTGAGCACATTCGACGGAGCTGAGCTCAAGTTCAAGCCGTGAGCGCAGCGCCCGGCGCTCGTCCGGGTGGTGAGCCATCGAGGGCGCCGTACCGCTGACGTAGCCGCGCGGTTCCTCAGGTTGGATCCACGGCCCGGACACCGCCGGGCACTGGCAGACCGTCCGGGCCTCCGGGCGGTCTGTCTATGGACGTCGACGCGCCCGACGTGCTGCGGTATGACGCGGACGCCGCTCTCCCGCGACTTGGGTATCCTCCCGGCACGAACCCCGCCATCCGTCCCACACGGGAGCCCCCCTTGAGCCTCTTCCGCCGCGTCCTCGGCCTCGACGCCCCCGCCTCCCCGGACCTCCCCGTCCATCCGGACGCCCCGATCCCCGCCGTCACCGCCGGCGAGACCCAGAGCGTCCGCGTCCTCTCGGCGCGCCTTGACGCCCTGCCGCCGGCGCGTGCCCGCTATCTCGCGGCATTCGCGTACCTCCTGGGTCGCGCGGCGCAGGCCACCGACGGGATGAGCGAGGCCGAGCGCGAGGAGATGCGCAGGCACGCCGCCATCGGCGGCCTGGACGCCGAGACCGGCAACCTCATCGTCGACATGGCCGGGACGCTGGCCGGCGAGTTCGGGGCAACCGAGGACTTCCTCGTGACCCGCGAGTTCAAGGCGATCTCCACCATGGAGGAGCGCGAGCAGCTGCTCCGCTGCTGCTTCCTCGTGATGGCGGCGGACGACGAGATCGATGCGACCGAGTCCTGGCTCGCGAACCGCCTCGCCGAGGAGCTCGACGTGGAGCGCCCGGACCTCAACGCCATCCGCTCGGAGTTCCACGAGCAGCTCTCGGGCGTCAAGGCGCTGCGCCAGGCTTCCGAAGGCTGACCGCGGATCGGCCCCATCGGCGGCCGGGGCCACGCGCCGGGTCAGCCCAGGGAGAGGTCGATAACGCCGTCGCCCGCGCGACGGCGCACCTCGGCGACCAGCTCCGCGTCGTAGGCGACGCCCCGCAGCTCCATCGGCCGTGCGGCGCCGCCGGGCGCCGGCACATGCACGACGACGCGCGTCCCACCCGGCCGCTCGCGCAGGACGCCCTGGAAGGCCGGCATCGCGGACCCGACCCGGTCCGGGCCGACCTCGCGCGCGAACCGCACGTTGAGCACCGCGCCAGGTGCCGCCTCGAGCGGACGTGACGGGGCCTGTGCCGCCGCCGCGGCGACATTCCGCGCCTCATCGGGGAGCGGCGGCTCGTCGGGGCTGTCCGCGCCGGCGGCGGTGAGGCCGGGCGGCTCGGAGTAGGTCGCGACGGGCTCGGGTGGTTGCGACGCTGGACCGGGACCCAGCGCCACGGGATCGCGGCGCGCACCGGGGTCCATGCCGGGACCCGTCGCCAGCCGCGGACCCCCGTTGCCGCTGCCGTTGCCGCCCCCGCCGCCGTTGCCGCCCCGGCCGTTGCCGCCGCCGGCCCCGCCGCCGCGCCGGGTCCGCTTGTCGAGTGACCCGACCTCCTTCGCGAATGCCTCCGGGCCGCGCTCCGCGACCACGTCCCAGTCCCAGACCGAGTCCGCGAGCAGCGAGGCCTCGTCGCCGCGGTGATCCAC
>JANNHX010000709.1:0-4789 GCA_031404615.1 Chloroflexota bacterium | reverse complement strand
ATGGCGCGGCCGAGGGCGACGCGCTGGCGCTGGCCGCCGGAGAGCTCCTTGGGCTTGCGGTCGAGCAGCTTCTCCAGCTGGAGGATGCCGGCGGCCTCGTTGATCCGCTTCTCGATGTCAGCCTTGGGGACCTTGCGCAGCTTGAGGCCGAAGGCGAGGTTGTCCCGGACCGACATGTGCGGGTAGAGCGCGTAGCTCTGGAACACCATCGCGATGTCGCGGTCCTTGGGGGCGACGTCATTGACGACCTTGTCGCCGATGCGCAGCTGGCCCTCGCTGATCTCCTCGAGGCCCGCGATCATCCGCAGGCTCGTCGTCTTGCCGCACCCCGAGGGGCCGACGAAGACCATGAACTCGCCGTCCCCGATCTCGAGGTTGAAGTCGGAGACGGCGATCACGTCCCCGTACTTCTTGTACACGTGCTCGAACGTCACGGTCGCCATGAGCAGGCCTCCATCCCGTCCAGGTCATCGCGGGCTCCTGCATCCGGCCGCCGGTCAAGCTGGCGGTCTCGGACGAGCCCCGTACGAGGTGCTGTCTCGGGTTGCGGGCACTGTACGCGGTGGAACCGGTTCCATGCAATCCCCCAAAACGCCGGCGGCGCCGCCCGCGTTCGCGCCGAGCGCTATCGTCCGCGCATGAGCACAGCGAGTCGCCCCACTGCCCGCCCCATCGCCGGCCTCGATGGCCCCGTCCCGAGGCTCGCGATCGGCTCCGTCAACCTCACCGACGAGCGCCCGGACGCCGCGTTCGCGGTGCTCGATGCGTTCGCCGCGCGTGGGGGACGGCTCATCGACACGGCTCTCGTCTATACGGCTGGGCACGCCGAGACGGTGATCGGGTTGTGGCTGGCGGCCCGGCCGGAGACGGCGCGCTCGATGCTGGTCCTGACCAAGGGCGCCCACCCCGACGCCGAGTGGCGCAGCCGGATCAACCCCGAGGCGATGCGCATGGACGTGGCGGTCAGCCTTGAGCGGCTGGGCCGGTCGACCATCGACGCCTGGATGCTCCACCGCGACGACGAGGCGGTGCCGGTCGACGAGATCGCGGGCGCGCTCGACGGGCTCGTGCGCGACGGGCTGGTGCGAGCGGTGGGCGTCTCGAACTGGCGGCTGCCGCGGGTGCGGGCGCTCATCGCCGCGACGGAGATCCGCGGTCGCACGCCGATCTCGCTCGTCAGCAACTACCTCGGCCTCGCGGAGGCGTCCGCCTTCCCGTGGCCGGGCTGCGTGTCCGGGCGCGACGCGGAGACGCTCACCTGGCACGCCGAGACCGGACTCCCGTTCCTCGCCTGGTCCTCGCAGGCGGGCGGGTACTTCACGCCGGGGTTCGATCCTTCAGCCGCACCGGATGTCGTGGCCTCGTACGGGTCGGCGGGGAACGAGGCCCGGCGGGCGCGTGCCCGAGAGCTTGGCGCACGGCGGGGCTGGGACGCGTCGCGGGTCGTGCTCGCCTGGGTGCTCTCGGAGCCGTCGGCGCCGTTCGCGGCGTTCGGGGTGCGGGCGCCTGCGGGCATCGAGGCGGCATTCGCGGCGCTGGAGTCGCCGCTCAGCGAGGCGGAGCGCGCGTGGCTGGACACCGGCGAGGGGAGCGCTTCCGCATGAGCGACGAGGATCGCGACCGGACCGCGAGCGGGACCTGGCACTACGGGCTCGTCAGCCGCTGGTGGGCCGAGGTCAACCGCGCCGACGAGGCCGAGCTCGCGTACCTGCGCGCGGCGATGCGGCGGTTCGGGGAGCCGGCGCTGGACCTCGGCTGCGGCACCGGCCGGCTGCTGCTGCCGCTCCTCGCCGAGGGGTTCGACATCGACGGCACCGACATCTCCCCGGACATGATCGACAGGGTCCGCGAGGGTGCGGCCGCGGCGGGCATCGACGTCGGGGGCCGGCTCGACGTCCAGCCGTTCGACCGCCTCGACCGGGTCCGGCGCTACGGGACGGTCTTCTCAATCGGGTCGTTCGCCATCGGCGGATCGGCGGACCGCGACGCTGCCGCCCTGCGCCGGATCCATGACCACCTGCTGCCGGGCGGCGCCGTCATCCTGAGCTACGAGGTCGCCGGCGACGAGGACCACGCCCGCATGTCCGATCCCTCGCGGCCCTATCCGCGACCGTGGCCGGAGACCGGTGCGCGGGCCGTCCTCGCCGACGGCGACGAGCTCGAGCTGCTGACCCGCGCCGCAGCCTACGACGCGACCACCCGGACGCAACGTCTCGAGATCCGCGCCCGCCTGCGCCACGACGGCGAGACCGTCCGCGAGGAGGAGGGGTCGCTCCTCAACACGTACTACCGGCCGGACGATGTCGTCCGGATGCTGCGCGACGCCGGCTTCGCGGACATCGCCGTCGAGGGCCCCTACACCGGGCGACCCGCGACCTCCGATGACGGGACCGTCGTGGTCGTCGCCCGGCGAGTATCGTGACCGTGACGCCCGTCCTGCCCCCGCCAACGTCCCGTCCGAGGTTCCGATGAGCCAGCATCCGCGCGCCGGCCAGCCCGCCCTCCCGTCCGAGCTCGTGGACGTGCCTGCGCTCCTGCGCGCGTACGACGAGATCCGGCCCGACCCGTCCGATCCCACGCAACGCGTGGCGTTCGGGACGTCCGGGCACCGCGGCTCCGCGTTCCGGGGTGCGTTCAACGAGAACCACATCCTGGCCACCACCGAGGCCATCTGCCGCTATCGCGCGGCGCAGGGGTACACGGGGCCGCTGTTCATCGCGCGCGACACGCACGCGCTCTCGGAGCCGGCCTGGCGGACCGCGCTCGAGGTGCTCGCGGGGAACGGGGTCGACGTCCGGGTCGACAGCGAGGACGGCTACACGCCAACGCCGTCCCTGTCGCTCGCCATCCTCGTCGCGAACCGCGGCCGGACGGGCGGCCTCGCCGACGGCATCGTCGTCACGCCGTCGCACAACCCGCCCGACGACGGCGGCTTCAAGTACAACCCGCCCAACGGTGGTCCCGCGGACACCGCTGTCACGCGCTGGATCCAGGACGAGGCGAACCGGATCCTCGAGGCGTCCGGGATGGACGGGCTCGACGGGATCAGGCGCGTTCCCTTCGAGCGGGCGCGGGCCCAGGCGGGTGCGTATGACTTCCGCGCTGCCTACGTCGCCGATCTTGAGAACGTCATCGACATGGACGCGATCCGCGCATCCGGGCTGCGGCTGGGCGTGGATCCGCTGGGCGGCGCGGCGGTCGCGTATTGGGGGCTGATCGGCGAGCGGTACGACCTGGACCTCACCGTCACCAACGAGACCGTCGACGGCACGTTCGGGTTCATGACCCTCGACTGGGACGGGAAGATCCGCATGGACCCGTCCTCGCGGTTCGCGATGGCGCGGCTCGTGGAGCTGCGCGACCGCTTCGACCTCGCGATGGGCAACGACGCCGACGCAGACCGCCATGGGATCGTCGTCCCGGGCGCCGGGCTGATGAACCCCAACCACGTCCTCGCGGCGGCGATCTCGTACCTGTTCGGCGGTGGGCGCACCTGGGGCGGCGACGTCGCCGTCGGCAAGACGCTCGTGTCCTCGTCGATGATCGACAGGGTCGTGGCCTCGCTGGGACGGCGCCTGCTCGAGGTCCCCGTGGGCTTCAAGTGGTTCGTCGACGGGCTCGTGGACGGCTCGGTGGGCTTCGGTGGCGAGGAGAGCGCCGGCGCGTCGTTCCTGCGCCGGGACGGAACCGTCTGGACGACCGACAAGGACGGGCTCATCGCGTGCCTGCTGGCCGCGGAGCTCACCGCGAAGCTCGGGCACAACCCCTCGCAGGTCTATGCCGGGCTGACGGAGCGGTTCGGGTCGCCCGCCTACAGGCGCATCGACGCCCCCGCCACGCCCGAGGTCAAAGCGGCGCTGGGCCGGCTGTCCCCCGACGCGGTGGCCGCAACGACGCTGGGCGGCGATCCCATCACCGCGAAGCTCACGAAGGCGCCCGGCAACGGCGCCTCCATCGGCGGGCTCAAGGTGGTGACGGAGCAGGGGTGGTTCGCGGCCCGGCCGTCGGGCACGGAGAACGTGACCAAGCTCTACGCGGAATCGTTCCGCGGCGAGGAGCACCTGGAGCGGATCCTCGACGAGGCGTGCGCGATCGTCGACGCCGCCGTTTGACCGGGGGCTTCGGTCACGGGACCGCGGCTGGGTCCGGCGCCCCGGTCCCGGGCGTCGCCGCTCGCGTCGTCCGCCACACGGCCATGACGAGCGCGAGGCCGCCGGCCGCCAGGGCGATGTCCGCGAGGTTGAGCACGAGCCCGCTGTCCGAGCCGGTGCCCCTGACGTCGATGAAGTCGGTCACGGAACCCCAGATGGCACGGTCGACCAGGTTCGCGACGAACCCGCCGACCAGCAGCGCGGCCGCGAGGGCGAACGCCGTCCGTCCTGCGGACCATCGGAGAAGCACGCCGAGGCCGACCACCGACAGCGCCAGCAGCGGCCACAGCCAGGGGTCGCCGACGACGCCGAAGGCCCCAACGTCATTCGTTGTCCGCAGGAGGCCGAACGGGCCGGCCAGGTCGACTCGATCGCAGGCGCTCACCGGCGGACCAGCGCACTCGCGAAGGCCCGCGTGCGCCAGCCCCTTCGAGGCGAGGTCGACGAGGACCACGGTGGCGGTGATCGCGATGCCGGCGGCGATGCGGATCAAGGGTTCCTCCTGTCCAGCCATGGGCGGTTAGAACCTGGCCCGCGGCGCCGCCGCGACCAGGAACAGGGCGACCGACGCGGCGGCTGAGGCCAGGGTGAGCACGAGGGCGCGGATCGAGTGGCGGTCCATGACGGATCTCCCTTGT
>JANNHX010000708.1:0-10184 GCA_031404615.1 Chloroflexota bacterium | reverse complement strand
TGTCGGATCCGCCCTTCGACCATGATGTCCAGCGGCGCGTTCCGGACGTGCGCAAGGCTCGCGAGGTCCTGGGCTACGAGGCTACGACGGGCCTCTCCGACATGCTCGACGAGGTGATCCCCTGGATCACCGCCGAGCTGGAGGCCGGACGCCTGTGAGCGAGCGCGAGGATCTGGACGGCATCTATCGGATGCGGTTCGGGGAGCGCGAGGCATTCAGCAAGTTCGAGCTGTGGAAGGAGGTCGTGGCCTTCCTCTCCCGTTGGATCCCGCCCGGCGGCGCCGTCCTGGATGTGGCGTGTGACCGCGGCTACTTCATTCGAAATGTCCGGGCCGCCGAGCGGTGGGCCACGGACATCAGGGATCTGAGTGGGGCCTTTGACTCGTCCGTCACCTTTGTGCAGACCGATGGGCTTGCGCTCGCATCCGCCATCCCCCGGTCGCACTTCGACGTCGCATTCATGAGCAACTACCTGGAACACCTGCCTTCGTCGTCGGCCGTCCTTGACCAGATGGTTGAGGCCAGGAAGGTGCTCAAGCCGGGCGGCCGGCTGATCGTTCTCCAGCCGAACATCCGGTTCGTGGGCGGGGCCTACTGGGACTTCCTCGACCACAAGGTTCCCCTGACGGACCGCAGCCTGTGTGAGGCGGCTGAAGTGGCCGGCTTCCGCATCGAGCGCGTCATCCCGAGGCTGCTGCCGTACAGCACAAAGAGCCGGCTCCCACAACACCCGCTCCTCGTCCGGGCGTACCTGCGGTTCCCTCCGGCGTGGCGAGTCCTCGGCAAGCAGTCGCTCATGGTTGCCGTACGGCCGGAGGATAACTCGCCGTGACCTCCCGCGTGGCAGATCCGGCCGGCGCGTCGCGGCAGAGCCGCACCCGGTGAACCGCCGCGTCCTGCTCCGGGCGCTGGCGGGGATCCTCATGTCCGCCCTCGCGATCCTGCTGGTGGCGCGGTCAGCGGACCTCCCCTCCGCTATCGCCCAGGTCGTAAACGTCGATGTGCGGATGCTCGCGCTGCCCGCCCTCGTGGTGGTCGCCCAGATGTGGGTGCGGGCAGCGCGTTGGGCCATCCTGCTCAGCGCCGTTCAGACCACCCGGATCCGCGCCCGCACCGCGATGTGGCCGACCACCGCCGGCTATCTCGGCAACACCGTCCTGCCTGCGCGCCTCGGCGAAGTGGTGCGGATCGTGCTGATCTCGAGGCGGACGCCGGTGACCGCCACCGCCGCCACGGCGTCGGTTCTCATCGAGCGCGTCGTTGACCTCCTTGCCCTCCTCGCATTCGCCGCCGGCGCGTACGGCGCGGTTGGTGCCATCGGGTGGTTGCCGCTCGCCGGAGTGCTCATGCTCCTCGCGGTGTTCGGGCTGGCGCTACGGACTACTGGATGGCTGGCCGCGCATGTGTCGGCGCGGCTGCCCACACGCGCACGCGACGTGATCCTGCGGCTCCTCGGGTCCTTCAACTCGACCCGCCCGCCAGCGATCGTCCTCGCGTCGTTGGTGAGCCTGGTGGCCTGGGCTCTGGATTCGGTGATCATCTTCCTGTGCGCTGGCGCCCTCGGGATCTCGATCCCGCCGGCTGCCGCCATCCTGATCTCGGCGGGTGGCGCCCTGGGGGGCGTGCTGCCGGCCGCTGCGGCCTCGTTCGGGACCTACGAGCTGGGCGCCGTGACCGTTGCGACGATCGTCGGAATCCCCGTCGGTGACGCCCTGCAGGTGGCGTTGATGGCCCACGTCCTCGTCGTCGTCACGATCGTCGTCATGGGCGTCGCGGGCATCGTGCTCGCGAGCGTCGGCGCAGGCCGAGGATCAACCGCAGCGAGGGAGGCAGTGGACACAGCTCCAATTCCCCGGCCGGATGACAGCCTGCAGATCGCGACGGCGGATGAGGCATGAAGAGGCGAACCGACTTGTGGCAATTCGCGACGCGTTCAGGTCAACTCCCGTGAGGCCCAGGTCCCAGTCGGCAGAGATCGCGATCTCGCCCCTGGACACCGCCAGGTTTGGGGTGCGGATCGCCCGCATCCGAGCTGCGTCGCCGAAGGATGTAGTCGAGAACGTGAAGGCGGCAGGCGGTCTGGGCATCTCAATGATCGTCATTCGGGTTGATGTGGGCGAGGCGACGACCATCCACGCCGTCGAGGCAGCCGGGGGACGCTTGTGCGACACGCTTGTTTGGTACAGCCGCGACGTCGCTGGTGGCCATCGGCCGGCCGGAGTGCGGCTCGCAACCGCCGCCGACGCGGATCGCGTCGAGACAGTTGCCGCCGCGGCGTTCGCCGGCTATGTCGGGCACTACCACAATGACCATCGGCTGGACCGTGGCGCTGCTGACGCTACATATGCGGACTGGGCGCGCCGATCGGTGGTCGAGGACGCCGGTGCGGACCGAGTCTGGGTGGTCGAGGACGCCGGTGCGGTCGTGGGCTTCCTGACGCTCCGATTCAACGATGAGCTCGAAAGCGAGATCCTGCTAAACGCCGTGGATCCCGCACATCAGCGTCGTGGCCTCTATTCACGCCTTGTCGGAGCGGCGTTAGCTGAGTCATCCGCCCTTGGAATCAGGCGCTGCACGGCCTCCACCCAACTCGCGAATCGCTCAGTGCAGCGCGTGTGGGTCCGGCTCGGGTTCGTGCCTTCGGCGGCAAGCCACACGTTCCACTTGTGGCTCGAATGACGTCCTATGACCCGGACCTTTATGCTCGACTCGCCGGTGCAGAGGACGGGAGCTTCTGGTTCCGCTCTCGGAACGCGCTGATTATCTGGGCGATCCGACGGTACGGCCCTCCAGAAGTCTCGCGCGTTCTGGAGGTCGGTTGCGGTACGGGTTTCGTGCTGCGGGAGATCAGCAGGGCCTTTCCTTCGGCATTGCTTACTGGGACGGACTTGTTCTCTGAGGGTCTCGCGTTCGCATCCGAGCGCGTGCCAACAGCGCGAATCGAGCGGCTTGATGTTCTCGATATGCCGTATCGGGATGCCTTCGACGTCGTCGGCGCGTTCGACGTGATCGAGCACATTGACGATGACCTAGGTGCGCTCCGCGGGATTTGCCAAGCCGTACGCCCGGGCGGTCTCGTGCTCCTGACCGTCCCGCAGCACCCATCCCTTTGGTCGAATCAGGATCTAGCCGCTCACCATGTTCGGCGCTACGTGGTGGGCAGCCTCCACGCGAAGCTTCGGCGCGCTGGCCTCGACCTAGTCCGATCGACCTCGTTCGTATCGCTGCTCCTCCCGGCGCTGTATGCGACCAGGCACCAACAAGATCGGACGACACTCGGCGACCTGCAAAGACCGAGGATCGTCGACGCGGGGCTGGCGGGAGTCATGGCGATTGAACGGACAGCCATCCGTGCCGGGATCTCCTTTCCGGCCGGCGGATCCCGCTTGGTGGTGGCCCGAAAACAGAAGCCTGCCTCTCGCGGCTAGGATGCTGCGGCGATGGTCTCGGCGATCACCCGGTCGAGTTCGTCCTCCAGGCCGATCCAGAAGGGCAGCCGGACCAGGCGATCGCTGATCGCGTCTGTGTTTACCATTTCGCCGCTCGTCCTTCCGATCGCCCGTCCCAGCGGCGAGGAGTGGAGCGGGACGTAGTGGAACACGGGGCTGATCTCGCGGCCCAACATGCCCTCGATGAACGACGTTCGTTTGGCCAGATCTGGCAAGAGCAGGTAGTAGAGGTGTGCGTTGTGGGCGCAGTCGACCGGGATTACCGGCCGGCGGACACGTCCCGCCGCTTCCAGACCCGCAAGTCCAGCGTGGTAGCGCGACCAGATCGCGCGGCGACGATCGGTGATTGCATCGGCTTCCTCGAGTTGCGCCCAGAGGAAAGCCGCGACGATTTCGCCTGGAAGATATGAGGACCCGAGGTCGACCCAGGTGTACTTGTCCACCTCGCCCCGAAAGAACTGGCTCCGGTTGGTCCCCTTTTCCCAGACGATCTCAGCGCGTTCAACGAAGCGCGGGTCGTTGACCAGCAGCGCGCCGCCTTCGCCCGAGATGATGTTCTTCGTCTCGTGGAAGGACAGGGCCGCGAGGTGGCCGATGCTCCCGAGCGGCCGGTCGCGGTACTCCGCAAGGAGACCCTGCGCTGCGTCTTCGATGACTAGAAGGTTGTGGCGCCCTGCGATGTCCATGATCGCGTCCATGTCGCAGCCGACACCGGCGTAATGGACCGGGACGATCGCCTTCGTCCGCGGTGTGATCGCCTCCTCGATCTTGGTCTCGTCGATGTTGAGCGTGTCCGGCCTGATGTCGACGAAGACCGGAGTCGCGCCGCGCAGGGTGAAGGCGTTCGCCGTCGAGACGAAGGTGAACGACGGCATGATCACTTCGTCGCCCGGGCCGACACCGCTGAGGATCGCCGCTATCTCCAGGGCGGCCGTGCAGGAGTGTGTCAGCAGCGCCTTCCGGCTCCCGAGTTGTTCCTCGAGCCATGCGCAGCAGCGCTTCGAGTAGGCACCATTGCCCGCTAGGTGTCCGCGTGCGTGGGCGTCCGCGATGTACGCGAGTTCTCTGCCCGTCATGTAGGGCTTGTTGAAGGGGATCACGACGGGGTGCCGTCCCTGCCCTCTTGCTCGTCGTCGGTCGTCTCGCGGACGAGGTAGCTCGGCCTGTCCATCGTTCGGAAGTGCATCCGTGCGAGGTACTCGCCGATGATTCCCAGCGCGAACAGTTGGGCACCGCTGAACAGGGCGATGATCGAGGCGAGGAACGCGAAGCCCGGCACCGCGCTCCCGTTGGCGACGAAGTTCGCGAGGACGATCGCGAGGACGATCAGCCCGAAGATGGTGAACACGAACCCGATCACACTCGCAAGCTGGAGGGGCAGGGTGCTGAACCCCGTCATCATGTTCATTCCGTGGGTGATCAGCTTCCGCAGCGTGTAGGTCGACGCGCCGACCCGGCGCTCATCGTGGCGCACTGTCACGACCGTGAAGCGGGTCGTACCCCAGGTCAGCAGCACGTCGATCGAGACGTACGGCCCCCGATACGTGGCGAAGGCATCACGGATGACCGTGCGGAATAGGCGGAACGTGCTGGCGTGTCGCGCGGTCTCGGCTCCCATGGCGCCCTGCAGGGCGAGCTTGGTCATCCGCGACGCCTGGTTCCGAAGGAAGCCGTGGTGCTCCTCCACCGGCGTTCCGTAGACGACGTCGACGTCATCCCGCAAGGTCGCGACGAGGCGCCCCGATCTCCTCGGGCGGGTTCTGGAGGTCATCGTCCAGTGTCACGATTGTTTCGTTGCGCGCCAACCGAATACCGCACAGGAGTGCGTTGTGCTGCCCGTAGTTGCGGCTCATGCGTACGCCGCGAACGTGGGGGTCCGCCGCCGCGATCTCCTCGATCCGTGGCCAGGATCCGTCCCCTCCGGCGTCCTCGACGAGGATAATCTCGTACTCGTCCGCCGCATCCGCGAGCGCGGCCGACAGGCGACGGTGCAACTCGTCGAGGCTTGCGACCGACCGGTAGACCGGGATGACGGCGGAGATGCTGCGAACTCGGGGGATGCTCACGTTGTCGATCATGGCAGCCGCAAGAGCTGGGTGTTGCCGCTGACGATCATGGGGACCGCATCCTGGACGAGCGAGTTCGGATGGATCTCGTCGACGAACAGGTAGCCGATGCCCTCGCGCCTCATGAACGTCGTGATCTCCGCCGGTGTCGGCCGAGCCTCGGCAGTCGGGAACAGCTCGAACTGCGGCGCAATAGGGAACATCGGGCTCACCTCGTCCGTGACGCCGGGGGCACCGATGTACGGAGCAAGGAAGTCCGCCTCGAAGCAGAGGGGAACCACGCGCCTGGCCGTGTGCATGTCGATGCTCAGGAGCCGCGCATCCCAGTAGGCGATCTCCTCCTGTTGGCGGCATGCGTAGCCGATCTTCGCCTCCGGCTCGAGGGTCTCAATGGCAGCAATCACCTCGAGTGGGATTGGGGGGTAGTCCCGCGGCGAGAACTGCGCGATGCGCACGCCCGAGCTGAAGAGGCCCAGTTGGACCTGCAGGACCGCCACGGCGACTAGCGCCAGCGCGGCGAGCCCGTGTCCGACCTCTCGGAGTCGCGTCCACACGATCACGATCGCGGCCACGGCCATGGGCGTCGCGAAGATCACGATCGCGCCGAAGAACACGTGGAACATCGTAAACTCGCCGAGCCTCGCCCCCCACGCGAGCGCCCCGCCACCGACGATGGCCATGACCCCGAGCAGCATCGCCGCGAGGTCGTGCTGCCGCCGGCGGACGAGAAGCCAGGCCACCGGGATCGCGAGCAAGGCCAAGGCGCCAGCGGCCGTCGCGGCCATCGCCTCGAGCCACACTCGGTTGAACGGCGTGATAGAGGGCGAGGACCCGCTGCCAAGGACCCGATGGCCGGTTGCAGTTCCCCAGGCGAATGTTATGCCGAGCATGCCGACGGAGGACACCGCAACGACCAGCATCGTCCGGGTTGGTCGCGGGATCCGGCCGGTCTCGATCCGAAGCTGCACGGCGAGTATCGCGAGGGCCACGCACGCACCTGCTCCCGCGAGCAGGGCCATCCCCACATGCGATGGAAGGACCATCGCCACCAAGGCGGCGACGAACAGAGCGGCAGCTGGACGATCCACGGGGATGTCGCGGCCGCGGAGTATCAGCAGCATCAGCAGCGGGATCAGGACGGCGCTGAGGCCGTACATCGTGATCGAGAAGAGCATGCCACTCGCCCACGTCGTGAAGTAGTTGTCCGTGCCGGGAATGGGGATCGGAGCGAGCAGCAGGCCCGCAGCGGCACCGAAGACCAGGATCGCTCGTGACGGGGACGGGACGGACCGGCGGGCGATGGACCCGACGATGCTCGCGACCGCCAGCAGCAGCAGTGGCAGCACCACGAGGTGTCGCGCGAACGACGGCTCGATACCGAACGCCTCGCCGACACCGCCGGCAAGCCAGAGTTCGCCCCAGTGATACCAGTTCTGGTCGGGCAGCCCGGGCGGTGTCCCGAAGCCCGACGGCGAGTAGAACGCCTCGGTCCCGGTCGTCACCATGTCGCGCCCGAGGATCGAGTAGAAGGCCTCGTCCATGAACTCCACGGGCTGCACGCCGTCCCGGGGCGAGGGGGCCATCGTGGCGCCGAACAGCAGCGCGACGGCAACGACCAACCCGATCGCGAGGACCACGGTCAGTGCGCCCAGTGGAGCTCGCCGCTGCGTGCGGTACCCCCGTGGATCGACTGCCTCAGCGATGGGTCGCGAGGGACGGAGCGTCAGCGCAAGGGCGATGACGAACGCCGCAGCTATTGGAGTGAATGAGCTTCGGCCCCCGGATGCGGCCGTCGCCCACACCGCGGTGACGACGAGCAGCCCCGTCGAGAGGCCAATGCCAAGCACCTCGCTATCGGGCGCGTCGGGGGCAAGGATGCCGATCCGCAAGGCGATGAATCGGCCGACGAGGACCGCCAGGGTCCCGGCCAGGATCGCGACGAAGAGGGCCCACCACGCCGCCGGATCGGCGACCGTCGCTCCGAGGTTCACCATTAGGGCATCGATCGCCCCCGCGAGAAGTTGCACCCGCGAAGTATCCCCGGTGCCCACGATCGTTTCTTGCCGTTCGTGGATCGGTGGCGGGGGACCGCAGCTTGCCCCGGCGGCAAGTCAGTATGCTGCGGGGATGACGCCCTCTGTGGTCGAGCTCTCGATCGTCGTCCCCGTGTTCAGGGAGGGCGAGGCGGTCGATCCCGTGATGCGCGCCCTGACGGCGGCCATCTCGACGCCCCACGAGATCCTGGTGGTCTACGACTTCGACGAGGACCCCACGGTCCCGGTCATCGAGCGCCTCCACGCGGAGCTGCCGGCGATCCGCGGCCTCCGTAACGACCTGGGGCGCGGCGTGCTCAACGCGATGAAGGCTGGGATCGCGGCCTCGCGCGGCGACTACATCCTCATTTCCATGGCCGATGGCTCCGACGAGCCGCACGTGGTGGACCCGATGGTAACCCTAGCGCGCGAGGGCGCGGACGTCGTCGCGGCCTCGCGCTACATGAAGGGCGGGCACCAGGTGGGCGGGCCGTTCCTCAAGCGGCTCATGTCGCGGACGGCGGGCCTGACGCTCCACTGGTTCGGCGGCGTGGCGACCCACGACCCCACGAACAACTTCAAGCTCTACTCGCGGCGGCTCCTGGAGGCGACGCCCATCGAGAGCGAGGCCGGCTTCGAACTTGCGCTCGAGCTCACCGTCAAGGCCACACTCGCGGGGCGCCGCGTGGCCGAGGTCGCCACGACCTGGCGGGACCGGACCGAGGGGCAGAGCAACTTCAGGCTGCGGAAGTGGCTGCCGTTCTACGTGCACTGGTACTGGGTGGCGATGGCGGGGCGTTTCCGGCGGACGGCACGGTGACCGCGCGTCACATGTGTCGATCTGGATCCAGGTCGGGGGCATCGCAATCGGTCCGCTCGGCCACACGTGGTCGCTGGCGATCAAAGAGCAGTACTACCTCGTCTGGCCGACGGTCCTACTCGTGGCCAGGGGCAGTGCCCTGAGGCTCGCGGTTGCCACGATCGTCGTCGCCTCCATCATGCGGCTCGTCGCCACGGGCCCGCTCGGGTACTTCTCGACGGTCACCCGTGGCGACGCGATCCTCGTCGGCTGCGTTGTGTCGCGTTCATCGGGCCGGCTTGGCCGCGTGGCGTCGCGGTGGCTGGGCTGGCGGCGCCCGTGGCCGTCGGGCTCCTGATCCCCCGACTCCCATGACGCGGCCATCCGGCGGGGCTGCTGGCGACTGCCGCTGTGGTCGGGAGCGAGCTGCCGTCCCTCAGCCGCCTGGCACCGATCGGGCTCCGCGCCGACGGCCTCTACCTGTGGACCTGGCCGATGACGATCCTGTTCGGAGCGCCGGGCGCCGTGGCGCCGCTCATGACCGTCGTGGCAGCCGAGATCTCCTACCGGCTGCTCGAGGCGCCGGTACTCCACCGCGGTCCGGGACGGACAACGCCAGTCCCAGCGCCGGTCCGCGTCCAGCCGGTGGCGGCGCTCGCCAGCGACGGTGAACCCGCAAGGCGTTGAAGCCGCCTCTGGGGACGGGCCTGTTCCCTTCTGCCGTCATCAGCACGGGCTGCGCATCGCTGCCGCGAGACGCGCCCCCACGCCACTGCCGCCACAGCCGGAGTGCCAGGCCGCCTCCGACGCCCCGTCGGTCTGTGTCGTGATCCCTCGGTGACAGCATCGGCGAAGGCGTGCCGCTCGTGGGCGATGACCGCTGGCGGGCTCGTATGGGCGAGGCGCTGCGCGACGCGCTGCCGGGCCGCACCGTCGTTGTCGACAGCGGGGCGGTTTCAGGAGCCGGGTCGACGTCCTCGATTCGGCGGTGCGCAGCCGGCCCGCGATCGACGCCTACGACATCTCCAACGTCATCGAGGGTGTGAAGAACGAGGCCCCCATGGCGTGCCCACGCGGGTCCCGTCCCCCAACCTGGATCACGGGCGCTCGCGCAGCGGGATCTCTGCTCCCTCGCGGACCCGCCGATCGGCCTCCGCCTGCACGGCGGGTGGCACCGGGCGGACCCCGAAGGGGACGAGGGCATCGCCACGTGGATCGCCATAGGCCGCCGTGATCGCCTGGAGGTCGATCGGCGAGGGCACGAGGACCAGCGTCCGAGCGGGGTCGGTCTCGACCGGCAAGGGACGCCGCAAACCGGCGACCTCGAGGGCGCGCGTCATGTCGGCCCGGAGGAGGAAGAGCGATCGGCCCTGAATGAGGAGGATCCCGTTGAAGAGGAACGCCAGGCATACGAGCGCGATGGCGCCTGCCGTCGCCACGATTCGGGGTGTCATGGCCGCCGGACGGCGCGGCCGCCCGACGAGGGCGCTGACCGCGACCAGCAGGAGGATGCCCGTCACGTACGTCTAGCGGGTGTAGTGGACCTGTCCCTCCATGACGCCCCCACGTACGAGGCCGATCAGGGCGTAGTCCATGAGAATGGCCCCAACGCGCCACCGGCGATTGGCGCCAACGTCCCGCGCGCCAGCCCTACGCCCGCCCAACCCACGATCACAAGCCCCACGAGCATCCCGGCGAGCGAGCCGAGGCCCGTGACGGCCGCGGTGGCGTCTCCGAGGCCCGTAATGACGAATCCAGGGACATCGCGCACCGCCTCGAGCGTGAACGGGTTGCGCATGGTGGCAACCCCCATCCATCCAAAGGCTGCCAGCCATGC
>JANNHX010000707.1:0-11005 GCA_031404615.1 Chloroflexota bacterium | reverse complement strand
AGGCGCTCGCGAGCGTCGGGCTCACCGATGTCGGGCCGGACAGGGCCCTGGGGGAGCGGGGGAGCGGCCTGTCGTCGGGGCAGCGGCGGCGCGTGGGGATCGCGCGGGCGCTCGTCCGGCGGGCGCCGGTGCTGCTGCTCGATGAGCCCACCGCGGGCCTCGATGAGCCCTCGGAGGCAGCCGTGCTGGCGGCGGTCCGGGCGGCGGCCCGGGACGGGGCGGCGGTCCTGCTGGTGGCCCATCGCCCGGGTGCCGTCGCGGAGGCTGACCGGACCGTGGCGGTGCACGCGGAGGCGATCGATGGTGCGCCCCTCGCGCCCGACCCGGGCCTGGTCACGGGCGACGTGCCCGCTGCGGAGGTCCCCGCGTGAGCGCCCTGCTCGCGATCGCGCGGATCGGGCGGCCGGTGGGCTGGCGCCTGGTCCTCGCCGTGCTCGCCGGCGCGGCGGCGGCCGCCTCGGCCGTCGGGCTCGCGATGACGTCGGCCTGGCTCATCAGCCGCGCCGCGGAGCAGCCGGTCATGCTCACGCTGCTCGCCGCGGTCACCGCCGTCCGGGCCTTCGGCATCAGCCGCGGGGTCTTCCGGTATCTCGAACGCCTCGCCGCCCACGACGCCGCCTTCCGGGTGCTCGCCGAGCTTCGGGGGACGACCTATGCGCGCCTGGCCCGCCTGGCGCCCGCGGGCCTCGCGGAGCTGCGGTCGGGCGACCTGCTCTCGCGGCTCGTCGGCGACATCGACGGGCTGGCGGACCTGTGGCTGCGGGTCTTGCTGCCGTACGCGTCCGCGGCGGTCGTCGCGCTGATCACCGTCGCGATGGTGGGGTCCCTCGTCCCGGCGGCGGGCGCGGCGCGGGCGATCGGCCTCCTCGCCACGGCCGGGGTCGCGCCGCTGGTCTCGGGCGTGGTCTCGCGGCGCGCGGAGGCGCGGCTGGCCCCGGCCCGGGGCGACCTCGCCGACGCGGCGCTGGACCTGCTGCGCGGGGCCCCGGAACTGGTTGTGACCGGGGCCGCTCCCCGCGCGATGGCGGAGGTGCGCCGGGTCGATGGGCGGCTCGCCGCGGCGGAGCGCCGGCCCGCGTTCGGGGCCGGGATCAGCGGGCTCGTCGCTGCGCTCGCGGCGGGGTTCTCGGTCTGGGCGGCGCTCGTGCTCGGGATCATCGCCGTGCGTTCGGGGCACCTGGGGGGCGTGATGCTCGCGGTCGTGGTGCTGACGCCGATCGCGGTCCACGAGGTCGTCGCGCCGCTCGCGCCGTCGGCGCGGCTCCTGGCGGGGCTGGCGTCGTCAGCGGGGCGCGTCCTGGATCTGTTGCGGCGGCCCGATCCCGTGCCGGAGCCGGAGCCCGGCGTTGCCCTCGCGGTCCCGGACGGCCCCCTGGGGCTCCGTGCCCGTGGCCTCGGTGTCCGCTACCCGGGTGCGGCGGCCGATGCGCTGGCAGGGCTGGACCTGGAGGTGCCCGCCGGTGGCCGCGTCCTCGTCACGGGTCCGAGCGGCTCGGGCAAGAGCACCCTCGCCGGGGCCTGCCTCCGCTTCCTGGAGCCCGAGGCGGGGGCCGGGACCCTCGAGCTGGTGGGCGCTGGCGGCGCCGTCGACGTCCGGGCCATCCCCGGCGACCGGGTCCGCGAAGCCGTTGGCTTGTGCGAGCAGGACCCACACATCTTCGATGCCACCGTGGCCGACAACCTGCGGATCGCGCGACCCGGCGCGCCGGACATGGAGCTGGAGGCGGCCCTAGAGCGGGCGCGGCTCCTCGACTGGGTGCGCTCGCTGCCGGCGGGCCTCGAGACGCCCGTGGGTGAGCACGGGGCGCGCCTCTCAGGCGGGCAGCGGCAACGCCTCGCCCTCGCGCGCGCCCTGCTGGCGGACGTGCGGATCCTCATCCTGGACGAACCCACGGAGCACCTCGACGAGGCCGCCGCCCGCGCCTTCGTGGCGGATCTTGGGGCCGCGACCGACGGCCGCACGCTGCTGGTCCTGACCCACCGCCCGGACCTGTTCGAGAGCCCGGCCTGGACGCGCGGCCCGGAGCTGGTGCCGGTAGCCGGCTGACCAGGGGCGGCTCGCCGGAAGCGCCGGGTAGGTCCGGTCACCCGGCCTGGCGAGCCTCGCCCGGTGTCGTGCAAGGATTCGGGGCGCTGGCGTGTTGTAGGGATGAAGGAGGGTGCATGGAACTCGCCCAAGCTGTCCCACTCGTGGTCGACCTCGATGCGGAGCTCGTCGCCGCCTACCCGCTGCTCGCCCGTCGCCTGACGCTCGTCCTCCACGACGCCGATGAGGCGCAGGACATCGCGCAGGCGGCCTTCGCCCGTGCGCTCGAGCGCCGCCACCAGTTCCACGGCGGAGACGCCCGCGCCTGGCTCTACACCATCGGCCTGCGGCTGGCACTCAACGAGGTGCGGCGAAGGAGCCGCCTCGTTCCCCTCGACGGGGCCGACGAGCCGGGATGGGCGATGCAGTCGGAGCCGGACCTCTGGCTCGCCCTCGCCCAGCTCGAGCCGCAGCAACGGGCCGCCCTCGTCCTCGCGACCCTCGACGGCTACACCCACGCGGAGATCGCGACCATGCTCGGGGTCCGTGAAGGGACCGTGTCGAGCTGGCTCTCGCGATCGAAGGAACGCCTCCGCGCGATCCTGGGAGATGCACGATGACAACCTTCGACGACCGGCTCGCCGCGCAGCTGCGGGCCCTGGACGCGGCGATCCCCGAACCCGTCAGCCCGTCCACCTCGGTGGCCGTGCGACCCGCGCGCCGCTTCCCGGTCCGCCGGCTGCTGCTTCTCGCGGCGGTGCTCGCCATCCTCGGCGGCGCCACCACGAGCCTGCTGTCCCTCCACGGGCTCTTCGGCGGCGACGCCTACCAGTACGCCTGGAAGCACGCCACGATGCTCGGGTTGCGGCAGACCGACCAGGGCTACACGGTCATCCTGGAGGCCGCCTATGCCGACGCCTCGCAGCTGATGCTCTCCATCTCGGCCATCGACACGCAGGGCCGCGGCTGGTCGCAGATCGAGGCGGGCAACGCGGATGCACGGTTCGCCGATGGCTCCGGCCCGGCCTACGTGATGACGTCCGGCGGGAGCGCCCCGGCGACCCTGGGCTCGTCGACCGCCGCGGTGAGCACGGTCTGGTTCGATGTGGCCGCGCCGCCCACGCCCGGCATTCACCGCCTGACCGTCACCGTGCCGGCGATCTGGGTCCGCGACCCGGAGCCGGTCGGCCTGGATCCGACCCACGAGGTCCTCGGCGCCTGGACGTTCACATTCGACCTGCCGATCGCCGGCGGGCGGCGGGTCGACCTGGCCACGGCCGCGACGGCCGACGGCATCACCGCGACGGCCATCGGCCTGCTGGCCGCCCCGACGACCGTGAAGATCGATCTCCGCTGGTCGGACCGCGGACCGACGGCCACAGGCTGGAGCTCGATCGGCAGCGTGTTTCACGATGCACGCGAGATGCCGATCGGGTCCGCGTACACCGCGGGCGACGTGGAGAGCCTCCGCCTGCTATCGGGCACCGACGACGCGAGCGGCCACTGGAAAGTGGTCATCGACGAGATCATCGGCGACGATCTGGACGGCAACCTGGTCCGCCTCAAGGGTCCCTGGGTGCTCGAGTTCAACGTGGCGCCCGGTTGAGGCCCGGGCGGTGCAGGCTCCCCCGGCCACAGCGGCGAGCAGGCCGGCGTCGATCAACAGGACCGTGGCGGCCCAAAGCTCGTGGCGACCACCTCGACCTGAGACCGGTGGTGCACTCGGGGTCCACGCGACCTCCATTCGCAATCACTCGCCAGGTGAGTGCAGTCGGGTCGCCGCTGGTCGGTCCTGGGCATTGCGCGAAACGGGGCCATGCCGCACGGTGAAGTCATGACCCCCACCAAGCAGCGGGACCGACGGCCACGCCTTACCCTGAATCTGGGGCACAGCGGCATGCGATGGCGTTCGTCGGCTGGATACATCAGCCAAGCGCCTATCGCGTCGATAGGACCGGCCAGCGAATGCGGGGATCGAGCGCGGTGACGGTCGGCCAGGCTGAACCGTTCGCCGGAGACTTGGCGCTCGAGGCTATCCGTGTCGGTCCACATCCAACGCCCAGGGTCATCGCAACGTGACGGCCGCGCAGCGTCGATCCCGTGACATCTGGTTGGTGACCCTGGCGAGCCTGTTTCTGGGAGCCTGCGCGCCTGCACCGCAAGCCATCCCGCTGACGCCACCGCCCATCCCGCCCAGGAGTCAGAGCCTGAACGCGGTGGACTGGACGAACCTGGTCGTGCCCGGTGGCGGTGATGTCTACCGAATCGAACGCGCCGCCGCCAACCAGACCGATGTGGTCGCCATCGGCTACGACGAGGCGGGCCCAGGCAGCCGCGGTGCGATCTGGCATTCACGCGATGGCGTCGCCTTCGTGCGGGTGGACGAAGATCTCACCGAGGCGGTCACCATGATCGATGTCGCCGCCGGCCCCGCCGGTTTCGTGGCGGTGGGCGTCGAAGGGACTGGGCCGGACATCGTCGTCCTGGTCTCGTCCGAAGGAAGGACTTGGGAACGAATGCCCGCGGACCAAGCCCTATCCACGGCCATGGTCAGCGCGGTGGCTGGACGTGACTCGTCGTGGATCATGGTCGGCGCCGAGGCTGATGGCGCGCCACTTTTCTGGGTTTCCGTGGATGGCCGCGTCTGGGAGCGTCAGAGTGCGGCCACGATGGGCCTCGAACGGAGCGCCGTGCTCGCCGACGTGGAAGTCGCTGGGGACCTTTGGCTGGCAGCGGGCGAGACGCGCCATGGTACCGCCGCGCTGTTCTGGTCAAATACCGGCACGGCGTGGCAGACCGTCATCCCTTCGGGTGACGAAGGTGGCCACCCGGTTCGGATGACCGACCTCGCGGTCAGCAAGTCGGCGATGATAGTCCGCGGAGAAGCCGCGCCGTCATGCGACCTGTTCGCTGCCTGTCAGCCGATCCCGGCTGCGTGGTGGTCCACTGATGCCGAGCATTGGGGCGCCCTGCCTGATCACGAGGCCATTCGGGCGCAGGCCATGGTGGCGGGCGACTTTGGTTTCCTCGCGATCGGGGGCACCCAGTCGTTCTCGAGCTTCGATGGCCTGTCCTGGTCGGCACTGCTGGCGGCCTTGGACGATCGGACGCTGGTCCACGACGCGGTCGTATTTGGTGACGTGGTGATAGCAGTCGGGGAACGAACCGGTGCTGGGGGCTCCAAGCCCTGGCTGGCCTCGGGAGCGCTCCGCTAGCGGCCCGATTGGGTCATCGGTGGAAGCGCCCATAGGCAACTGATCTTCCTGGTTGGCCCCGTCCACCCACACGCCGTACCTTCGGGGCAATCGCGTTAGGACCACGTCCTCCAGTGGTGCGTCCAAGCAGTTTCGTTCCCCACCTGGTTCGTTGGGGCCGAGTGTTCGCCCACGTCGACCACGAGTCCCATGCCTGGCCGGCGCCTCGCCGCCTCGCCCGCGTGATCAGCTGCGCCGATAGCACTCGCCCGGGGAGTGGATGACGATTGGGGCCGAGATCGGCCCATTCCCAGGCGGCGGTCAGTCCAGCCGCCGCCGGACCTCCCGGGCCCAGGCGAGCAGCTCGTCGACGTGGCGACGCTCCATCCCGATCGACATGTCCGCGTGCACGAGCAGCGTCGGGACCGCGCGTCCGGCGGCCCAGGTGTCCGCGTCGTGTTGCAGGTCATCGTCGATCCAGGCGCACGGCCGGTTACCGACCCACGCGATGACGCTCGGGAGCTTGGGCGTGGGCCGGTGGCGGGCCATGTCGAACTGGATCGCGGGAAGCGGAGCCAGCCCGAGGGCCGGCGCGATGATCCGGTTCGCGAGGTCCTCCCAGGTGGTCGCCCAGACCAGGTCGAAGGCGTCCGCGAGCTCCCGGAGCCAGGCGCCGGCCTCGGGATGGATCGTGGGCTCGTGGTCGAGAGCCTCGTCGTCGTCGCCAAGCGCAGTGCGCACGACCAGGAGCACCCCATCGACGTCGAGCAGCAGGAGCGGCCGGGTGGGCGGCACGGCCATCGACGGCTCCCTCATGCGGCGCGGAACGGGACCGCGAGGTCCGCGGGGTCGATGGGCGCCTCGTCGGCCTGCAGTCCGGCCAGCCGCGCGGCCAGCCCGAACAGCTCGGCTGGCGTCCGGCCTCCGTCGAGCAGGTAGCGCACCGCGGTGTCTCCCTCAGCCTTCGAGAGCTTCTGGCCCGAGACCCGCCGGATCAGCGGGTGATGCAGGAATTGTGGCGGAGCGGTGCGCCCGATGAGGCGTGCCAGCCGCAGCTGGGCAGGCGTCGCGTCGAGCAGGTCGCGCCCGCGGATCACGAGATCCACGCCGTGGCGCGCATCATCGACCACCACGCACAGGGCGTACGACCAGTTGCCAGTCCGGTCGCGCACCAGGAGGTCCCCGGTCGCCGCCGGCTCGTCGGCGAGCGGCCCGGCGAGCAGATCCACCCAGCGCTCCGAGCCGGCCCCGATGGCGACCCGCAGCCCCGTGCCGGGCTCCTCGGGGAGTGCCAGATTCCGACACCCGCCCGGGCACCCGATCCCGCGCCACGCGCGCCCCCACGCCGCCTCGTACGCCGCGAACGTCGCTCGCGAGCAGGCGCAGGCGTAGACGAGGCCCTGGCCCCGGAGCCCGGCGAGGGCCGCCTCGTACCGCTCGCCTGCGTCGGACTGGCGGTACGGCGTGGGTCCCGCGCGGAACTGGGCGCTGCCCCCACCAGGCTCATCGGGCGCCAGCCCCAGCCGGTCGAGGTCATCGAGCAGGGCCGCCTCGAACTCGGGGCGGGAGCGCTGCCGGTCGTGATCCTCCACGCGCAGGATCACGCGGCCGCCCGTCGCCCGCGCGAGGCCCCACGTGTAGAGCGCGTTGACGAGGTGGCCGAGGTGCAGGTAGCCCGTTGGCGCCGGCGCGAAGCGCGTGACGGGCGAGGCCGGCAGGACCCGCAGGTCCGGGGCCGCGGCACCGGTGACGACGGGGACGAACAGCTCGCCCGCGTCGTCAGGAGCCGGATCGGCCGTCATGGGTCCGGTCGCGTGCCTCCAGGCCCCGCGTGACGGCGACGATGCGACGGTAGACAGAGAGCAGGTCGGCCTGGGAGAGTGGCCCCCTGTTGGCCATCGCGACGCGCAACAGGACCTCGCGCTCGCGCTCCGGGTCCCGCACGGCGCGGCGACCGGCGACGTGCTTCGCGCGCCCCGCGGACCGGCCGAGGGCCGCCCGCTCGTTGAGCAGCTCCACGATGGCCTTGTCCAGCTCGTCGATACGGTCGCGGAGGCGCGCGAGCTCCGCGGCGGCCTCGTCGCGCTGCGCTTCGGTGGGGACGGGCTTCCGGGTCGATGCGCGGCGTGCCCCCGGCGACACCTGGCCGGCGCCGCCCTGCTCGTCCGTCATGCGGTCACCCCCGCGATCACCCCTCGCACCGCGTCCGCGACGAGGTCGGCGGGCACGTCGTCGTGCACCACCGTCCCCTCGGCCGTCGGCAGCACCCAGCGCAGCTTCCCGCCGGCGTGCTTCTTGTCCGTGCCCGTCGCCTCGACCACCGCGTCGGGCGCGTAGAGGAGCGGCGCAACCCCCAGCGAGAGCCTGGTGAGCAGCCCCTCGATCCGCGTCGCGCGCTCCGCCGGGGTGACGCCCATCGCCACGCCGATCCGCGCCGCCGCCCGCGTCCCGTACGCGACCGCCTCGCCGTGGAGCAGCGTCTCGTAGCCGTCGACCGCCTCGAGGGCATGCGCGACGGTGTGCCCGAGGTTGAGCATGATCCGGCCGGTCGTGCCGCCCTGCTCACGCTCGTCGGCCGAGACCACGGCCACCTTGGCCCAGGCCGATCGCTCGACGATCTCGGCCATGACACCCGACTCGAAGGCCTCGGCGGCACCCGTCGCGACCGCCTCGCCGTGCGCCTCGAGCGTCGCGAACAGCGCCTCGTCGCCCATGGCGGCCATCTTCACGACCTCGCCCAGCGCTGCGCGCAGCTGCCGCTCCGGGAGCGGGCGCAGGGCCGCGACGTCCAGCACGATCGAGGCCGGGTGATGGAATGCGCCGAGCAGGTTCTTGCCCTCGGGCAGGTCAACGCCCGTCTTGCCGCCGATGGCGCTGTCGACCTGGGCGACGAGCGTCGTGGGGACCCCGATCCATGGCACGCCACGCAGGTACGCGGCGGCCAGGAACCCGGCCGGGTCGCCCAGGGCCCCGCCGCCCACGGCGACGAGAGGCTCCATGCGCTCGGCGTGGAGGCGGGCCAGCTCGCGGGCGGCGTCCTCGATGACGGAGAGCTTCTTGGCGGCCTCGCCGGACGGCAGCATGACGACCTCGACGGTCCAGCCGTCGGCGCGCAGCCCGTCGGCGAGCCCCTCGCCGAACGCCGCCCACGCCCCGGGTTCCGAGAGCAGGATCGCCCGGCGCGCCTCGAGCCGCCGGAGCGCCTCGCCCACGGCCCCCGCCGCGATGCCCTCGCCGACGACGAGCTCTCCGATGGAGGATTGGGCCCGCAGGAGCATGGTCCCTGTCAAGGGGCCGGGAGCCGCGAGGCGGTCCGCCGCGCCCACGACGCTGCCGACCTCCGCGAGGCCGTTGATCCGCCGCGCGGCAGCGTAGAAGCGCTCCCGGGCGGCGGCGAGCGCCCGGATGCGCCCGAGGGGGTCGCCGCCATGGACGAGCGGACGGACGGTGGGGGACCGGCGGAGCCGCTGCGCCAGCACCTCGGGGCGGACATCGAGCCAGATCGGGACCCGGCCGCGGTATAGCGCCCAGCGATTGCGCGGGTCAACGACGGCCCCGCCTCCGGGCGAGATCACGCGCCGGATGCCGGGCTCCGGGTCGGCGGGGCCGAGGGCCGCAACGGCATCCCGCTCGAGCTTGCGGAACGCGGCCTCGCCGTCCTCCGCGAAGATCTCGGAGATGCGCCGGCCGCTCGCCTCCTCGATCCGGTCGTCGAGGTCCACGAACAGCGCGCCATGGCGGTTCGCGAGGCGCCGCCCGATGGCGGTCTTGCCGGAGCCCGGCAGCCCGACGAGGACGACGTCCACCGGGTGTCCTCAGGCCTCGCCGTGACCGCCGGAGCCGTCCCCCGGGACGGGCGCGGACGGCGTGCGGGCGATGCGCTCCTGGTAGCGCCGCAGGTTGTCGATGACCTCGGCCATGGAGTCGCCGCCGGTCTTCTCGAGCACGAACCGCGCGAGCGTCAGCATGACCATGGACTCGGCGATGACGCCCGCGGCGGGCACGACCGAGATGTCCGAGCGCTCGTAGTGCGCCTTGTCGACCGACTCGCCGGTCACGAGGTCCGCCGTCGGCAGCGGCCGGGCGAGCGTCGAGATGGGCTTGACCGCGCCGCGGACCACGATCGGCTCGCCGTTGGTGACGCCGCCGGTGAGGCCGCCCGCGTTGTTGGAGCGGTGGATCCAGGTGCCATCCTCGCGGCGGCCGTCGATCACGTCGTGGACCTGCGAGCCGAACCGGCGAGTCTGCTCGAAGCCGAGGCCCAGCTCCACGCCCTTGACGATGTGGATGCTCATGACGGCCTGTGCGAGCGCCGCGTCCAGGCGCCGGTCCCAGTGGACGTAGCTGCCGAGGCCGATCGGCGCCCCGTGGACGACGACCTCGAACACGCCGCCGACCGTGTCGCCATGGCTGCGCGCCTCGTCGATCCGCGCGATCATCGCGGCCTCGGCCTCGGGATCCGGGCAGCGCAGGGGAGAGGCGTCGGCATCGTCCCTCGACCGGGTGCAGCGGCCTGCGTCCACGGCCACGCCGCCCACCTCGGCGGTGAACGACCAGACCTCGATGCCGAGCGCGCGCAGGAACGCGCGTGCGACGCCGCCGACGGCGACGCGGGCCGCGGTCTCGCGCGCGGACGAGCGCTCGAGCGCGTTGCGGACGTCGTTGAAGCCGTACTTGAGGGAGCCCGCGAGATCCGCGTGCCCCGGGCGGACCGCCGTGATCGGCATCGCACGCTTGTTGCCGTCCTCGGCCATGGCGGCGAGCTCCGCCGCGTCCTCGTCCGAAAGCGGGCCGACCTGCATGACGCGGGTCCAGTTCGCCCAGTCGCGGTTCTCGACCTCCAGCAGGATCGGCGAGCCCAGCGTCCGCCCGTGGCGGACGCCGGACAGGATGCGGGCGCGGTCCTGCTCGCTGGCCTGGCGCGCGCCCCGGCCGTACCCGCGCTGGCGGCGCGCGAGGTCGACCGCGAGGTCGTCCTCCGTCAGGCCGAGGCCCGCGGGAACGCCCTCCACCACGGCACCCAGCAGGGGGCCGTGGCTCTCGCCGGCGGTGATGAACCGGAAGCGCTCCACCCTGGTCTGCCGCTCGCCCCTCAGGCCCCGGCGGGCTCGGCCGGCTCAGCGGCGCCGGGCTCGCCCTCGGCCGACGTCAACCCGCCGGCGCGGGCCGCCTCGAGGGCCGCCTGCATCTCGTCGAGCGGCGCCTCCTGGCCCGTCCAGAGCGTGAACGCGGCCGCACCCTGGTGGAGCAGCATCGTCCCGCCGTTGGCCGTTGCGCAGCCGGCCTTCTCGGCATCGCGGAGCAGGCGCGTGTGGCTGTAGATCAGGTCCAGCACCAGGAGGTCCGGCGCCAGGATCTCGCCCGGGATCGGTGTCTCGTCCGCCGTCAGGCCGATCGAGGTCGCGTTGACCAGGACCTTGGCCTTGGACAGCTCCGACTCGATGATCGACTCGTGCCAGGGCATCGCCCGCAGGTCCATGTGGGCGGCGCTTCGGCTGAAGTGCTTGACCATCGCCTCGCCGCGGTGGAGGTGACGGTTGAACACGACCACCCGCTGGAAGCCCTCGCGGATGAGGCTGTGGACCACCGCTCGCGCTCCGCCGCCGGCGCCCAGCACCACGGCGTGGCGAGGCATCTTCTGGCGGCCGACCAGCCGATCGAGGGCAACCTTGAAGCCCGGCACGTCGGTGTTGTGCCCGACGAGCTTCTTGCCCTCCTTGGTGATGGTGTTGACCGCGCCGGTCGCATGCGCCTCCTCGGTCACCTTGTCCACGTGGGGGACGAC
>JANNHX010000706.1:0-1907 GCA_031404615.1 Chloroflexota bacterium | reverse complement strand
GGCGGCCCCCCGCGGGCATGCGCGAGGACCGGCGGCTCCCCTCGTGCTGGCTCAGCGATCTCCCTCCCGGCGTGACTGCGCGCATCATCGGGGAGCGAAGGGCGGGTCGGCAACCGGACGATGGCCACCGCGTAAGCCGCGCGTAAGGTGCCCCGGCCATGCTGGGACCATGACGACGCTCCTGCGGCCGGTCGGCCGCCTCCTGGACCTCGCCCTGCCGCCCGTCTGCGCCGGCTGCGGGACGGAGGGCCACGCGATCTGCGCCGCCTGCCTCCCCTCCGTGGCGACCCGGGTCGCGCTGCCGCCGGGCACGCCGCTGGGCCTCGCGGAGGGGCCGCCGGACCCGCTGCTCCAGCTCGAGTGGTGCTCACCGTTCGCGGGACCGACACGCCGCGCCCTGCACGCGCTCAAGTACGCGGGCGAGCGACGCCTGGCCGTGCCCCTGGGCGCGGCGGTCGCGGAACGCTGGCGGCGTGCCGGGGCCGGCGGGGAGCTGCTGGTGCCCGTACCGGTCCACGAGGTTCGGCGGCGAGAGCGCGGCTATGACCAGGCGGCGCTCATCGCGGAGGCCGCCGCGGCCCGCCTGGGACTGCCGTGGTACACCGCCGTGGTCCGCACGCGGGCAACCACCGCCCAGTACCGCCTGGACCGGCGCCACAGGGCCTCCAACGTCGCCGACGCGTTCGCGGTGACCCCCGGCGCCCGGGCGGCCGTGGCGGGCCGCTGGATCGTGCTGGTGGACGACGTGGTGACCACGGGGGCGACGCTGTGCGCCTCGGCGCGGGCACTGCTCGACGCGGGAGCCGCGGCCGTGAGCGCGGTCACTGTCGCGCGCGAACGATGAGGGAGCCCGCCGGGGGACCCCGCCGGGCCCTGCGGGCATCGAGAGGGCCCTGCGGAACCGCGTGCATCCGTGGCTATACTCGGAGTCCGGGTGGAGCCATCGCCGGCTCCCCCTTCCCCCACAGCCAGGCGCGATACGCGCCGGGAGGTCACCCGTGAGGACGATCGTCAGGGGCAAGAACCTCGAGGTTCCGGACCGGGTCCGGCAGTACGCGGAGCGCAAGTTCGCCCGCCTCGAGCGGCTCCTCGATGACCGCACGGACGCCATCGTGGAGCTGTCCAACGAGTCGCACCGCAGCGCGGCGGACGCCCACATCGTGGATGTCACCCTCGTCATCGACGGCAAGGCGCTCAAGAGCAAGGCCACGGGCTCGAGCTACCAGGCGGCGCTCGACGTCGTCGTGGACAAGGTCGAGCGACAGGCCATCGACTTCAAGGAGAAGCCCCGCGTCCACGCCCGTCCCGAGGAGGAGAAGGCACTCCTCCGGAAGATCGCGGACGGGACCTCGGACGGCGTGTCGGAGCGCCAGATCGTCAAGACCAAGCGCTTCGCCATCGAGCCGATGTTCGAGGAGGACGCGGTCACCGCGATGGAGGATCTCGGACACGACTTCTACGTGTTCGTGAACGCCGAGAACGAGCAGGTCGCGGTGCTCTACAAGCGCAGGGACGGCAACTACGGGCTGATCGAGCCGGTGGTGGGCGGCAGCTACACGCCCAAGGGCAGGCGCAGCTCCCGCTAGTCGGTCGCGGATCCCCCGGGAGGCGTCGGGCGCGGCGGGCGCCGACGGTAGAGGCCGGCCTCGCGGTCCACGTGGTGGTCGTCGTAGAGGTACCGGCGCAGGGCCGCGACGTCCGGGTGGAACACCGCGAGCCGCTGGTTGACCTCCTTCTCGGGGTAGTCCCGGTCCTCGGTGAACACGCGCTCGAGCAGGAACCGCAGGACGACCTGGCGCTTCGCGTGCTGTGCCGGGATCGTCGTCAGCCGCCCGTCAACGAGGTAGGAGCGCAGGGTCTTCGCCTCCTCGGGCGTGGGCGCGAGGCGTGCGAGCGTGTCCGCGAGG
>JANNHX010000705.1:0-6648 GCA_031404615.1 Chloroflexota bacterium | reverse complement strand
GCATCACTCTGGCTACATCTCACCAGTCGCAACAGGCTCGTTCAGGCCATGGCTGAACACGAAATTGGACCAGGGACGCCTCGAACCGGCTGGAAGTTCGGGCTAGAGCTTCGCCAGCGCCGGCAGGACGTCCGCCGTGAGGCGCTCGATCACGGCGGGATTGGCGACGTCGCGCACGCCGAAGATGATGTGCTGGGCGCCCGCGTCCGAGAGCTCGCCGAACCGGTCGATGATCTGCTGGGGACTGTCGCCGGGCGCGCCGGGGAGCTCCAGCTTCACGGCCTGGAGCGTCGAGCGCTCGATCTCCTCGGGATCGCGGCCGATGGCCGCACAGTGCTCGCGGATGACCTCGTACTTGTGGTGGATCGTCTCGGGGCCGCCGAAGACGTTGGTCGCGTCCGCGTACTGGGCGACCAGGCGCAGGGTCTTCCGCTCGCCGCCCCCGCCGATCATGATCGGCGGGTGGGGCCGGCTGATCGCCTGCGGCGAGTTGAGGAGCCGCCCGGCCTGGTAGTGGCGGCCTGCGAAGGCCTCCTCGGAGCCGCGCTCGCCCTGCCACATGCCGTGGACGACCTGGAGCGTCTCCTCGAGCATCTCGAACCGGTCCGCGAGAGGCGGGAAGGGGAAGCCCAACGCCCGCGACTCGTCCTCGTTCCAGGCGGCGCCGATGCCCAGCCACGCGCGGCCACCGGAGAGGACGTCGAGCGTCGTCGCGGCCTTCGCCCACAGACCCGGCAGCCGGTAGTGGACGCCGCCCACCATGAGGCCCAGGCGCGCGCGTGTCGTGTGGGCGGCCATGAAGCCGAGGGCGGTCCAGCCCTCGAGCATCGGCTCCTCCGGCCGGCCCACGCCCCGAATCTGGAAGAAGTGGTCCATCACCCAGATGGAGTCGAACCCGGCCCCGTCCGCGTCGCGGCAGATGCGGGCCAGGGTAGGACCGATGGCGTCCGTGCCGCCGGGCCAGGTGAACGAGGAGATCTGGAGACCGATCTTCATGGCACGAGGGTAGCGCGGCTGGCCGTCAGGATGCGGGAAGCACCTCGAAGCCCTCGACCGCGAAGTCCTGGTCGAACGTGAACGCGCGCCGGACCCCATGCCGCCGCATGACCAGGAAGCTCACCCAGTCCACGAGCGAGACGGTTCGGCGTCCCGCGGCCAGCATGGCTTCGCGGGCCTCGGCCTGGAGCCGTTCGTCCACCCACGCGATCTCGATCAGCGGCAGCAGGTCATCGACCAGTCTCCGCACGGCCCCCAGACCGAGCCGACGCTGCAGCAGGGCAGTCGTCTCGACCACGACGTACTCGTGGGTCAACAGCGACTCACCCGAGACGTGGAGGTCCCGCATGGCGGCAGTCGCGCGCCGGTTGTTGGGATCGGCAGCGTCGATGAGCGCGTACAGGGCGGCCGTGTCGACGAGGATCACGAGCCGTAGATCTCGTCGAGGTATCGATCGTGGTCCTCGGAGACATTTGCCCCGTCACCATGCGCCGAGCCGACCGCACACCAGGCTCGTTCCCACAGCTCCTCGCGCGTCGGGGGCACGAGCGTGGTGCCGTAGGACCTGTCCACGGCGTCCCGGATGAGGTGGGCCATCGAGACGCCCCGCTCTCGGGCAAGGCGCCGCAGCAGGTCTGCCTGCTCGGGCTCGAGTGAGATCTGGGTTCGCTCCATGGCTGGATGATACCACCATGGCGATGTGATGTAACGTGGCTCTATCGGAAGAGGTCGTTCGCCGCCGGGATCACGATGTCGCCAGAGGAGCCCTCGCCGAGGGGCGGCCGCGCGCCGCGCACGAGGGCCACGGGCCGGCCGGCCGACTTGCCCAGGGCGAGCTCTGCCGCGGAGGCGATCTCGTCGGCGACGGATCGCACGGTCGACTGCATCACGCGCCCGTCCGCGTCCGGCGTGCCCCGCAGGTCCTCGAGTGGCAGGAGGCCCGAGACGCCGATCGCGACGTCCACGATCCCCCAGCGCCACGGGCGCCCGAAGCTGTCCGAGACGATGACGGCGACGTCGGCGGCGAACCGGGTGGCGATGGCCGCCCGGATGCGCGAGGCGGATGCATCGGGGTCGCGGGGGAGGAGGGTCACCGAATCGCCCGACGCCGGCCCCACGTTGCTGGCGTCCACGCCCGCGTTCGCGCACACGAACCCGTGGTGCGTCTCCACGATGAGCACCCCTTTCGCCTTGCGCACGATGCGGACCGCCTCGTCCAGCACGACCTGGATCTGGCGCGGATCCCGGGCCCAGGCGGCGGCCCACTCGACCGCCTCGGGGCCCGGGGTGATCGTCCGCAGGTCCACCGTGGCGCCCTCCGCCTTGGACACGATCTTCTGGGTGACGACGAGGACGTCACCCGGCTCCAGCGGCAGGACGTCGCCCGTCGCCTCGAGGGCGTCTCCGATCATCGCCGCCAGGTCGTCGCCCTCGACCACCTCGGGCAGGCCCGCGAGCGCAATGACCTCGACGTGGCCCTCAGTCGACACGGGCACCCTCCCGGTGCATGGCCTCGGCGAGCAGCAGGTCGTCCGGGGTGTCGAGGTCCAGCTCGAGGATCCCGGGCAGCTCGCGGAACGGGATGTCCGCGGACTCCGCGAGCCAGGCATGGCCGGCCCGGCTGTCGCCGCCAAACGCGGGGTCGATGGCATCCGGCGGGTCCAGCAGCAGGGCGTTGGTGCCGCGGTGGTGCCGGTCTGGGACGAGGACGACGCTGGGCGACCCGGCGACGTCGCCCGCGGCGAGCACCTGCGCCAGGTCCTCTGCCGTCACGGCGGGGAGGTCGCCGGGAAGGATCAGCAGCCGCTCCCCGGTGGCGGCGGCGCGCGCCTCCTGGAGGGCGTGGTTCAGGCCCCGGGACCGCTGGGGGAGTGGACGGGCGCCGGCCTCCTCCGCGACGCCGAGGGCCTCGGGGTCCGGCGACACGACGATCACTTCGACGACGCCCGGGGTGGCGAGCGCCGCGGCGATCGTCCGGCGGAGCATCGCCTCCACGAGGTCGCGGCGCTCCTCGGCGTCCAGCACGGCACCGAGGCGGGACTTGGCGCCCTCGAAGGCGCGGACGGGGACGGCGACGGTCGTCGAGTGCACGCGTCGATGCTAGCGTGCCGCGGCCCGCAGCCCGGACATCGCGACCACACTCCGGACCACCCGGTCGCGGACCAGGTCCCGGTCCAGCGCGTCGCCCTGCTCGGCGACCGCGACGAGCGCCCCGTCCAGGAGCATCGTCGTGACGGCCGCGACCTCGTCGACATCGGTGTCGGGCGGCAGCTCGCCCTGGCGCACCGCGTCGCGCGTGAAGAGCGCAGAGAACGCGCGCAGGTCGTCGCCTCGCCGCCGGAGCGCGGTCCGGATCCGCTCGTCGACGGGGGCGGCGGCCAGGGCCTGGAGCACGAGCGGCGCGCCGATCGCGTTGAACAGCGCGTCGAAGTAGGAATCGACGGCGATCGTCAGGCGCTCGACCGGGTCCTCGATGGAGGTGATGCGCTCCGCGAGATCCCGCAGCTCGTCCGGCGTGCCCGACAGGCACAGCTCCAGGAAAAGCTCCTCCTTGCTGGGGAAGTAGCGGTAGATCAGGCCGACGCTCACGCCCGCCGCCCCGGCGATGGAGGGGACGCTGGTCCCGCGGAAGCCGCCGGCGATGAACGCGCGGCGGCCGCCCTCGAGGATCTGCTCACGCATTGCCTCGGCGTGGGCCGGGGAACGCTTCGGCATCGTCGTCTCCGTGTGGTGAAAGCTCGTTCATCTTGTGCCTTGACAGGGCTCCGTGCCGTGCATCATAGTGAATGAACAGTCATTCAGCAAGAGCAAGCCGGACGGCGCCGTGGACCGGGTCACCGGTGCCGGCGGACAAGACACGACGAAGGAGCGACGGAACGATGGAGCGCGCAGAGGGGCTGCAGGTGGTGCTCGGGGCGGGCGGCGGAACGGGACGGGCGATCGTGGACGAGCTGGTCCGGCAGGGCCGCCGGGTCCGAGCGGTGTCGCGCGGCGGCCGGGTCGCGGGCCTGCCGGCATCCGTGGAGCAGGTGGGCGCGGACCTGTACGACATGGCGGATGCGACGCGGGCCATCGGTGGCGCCTCCGTCGTCTACCACGCCGCCCAGCCGCCGTACGACCGGTGGGCGGACAACTTCGAGCGGATGAACGACGCCGTCGCGCGGGCCGCGGGCGCCGCGGGCGCGCGCCTCGGGTTCGCGGACAACCTCTACATGTACGGGCCGGGCGCCTCGCCGATGCGCGAGACCACGCCCCAGCGCGCGACCGACCGCAAGGGCACGCTGCGGATCCGCCTGGCCGCGGACCTGCTTGCGCGCCACGAGCGCGGCGAGGTCGAGGTCGTCATCGGGCGGTCAGCGGACTACTTCGGGCCGCACGGCGTGAACACTGGGGTGGGGGAGCGGGCCTTCGGGGCGATGCTCGCGGGCAAGGCCGCGGCCGGCACCGGGTCGATTGACGCCGAGCACTCGTTCAGCTACCTGCCGGACCTGGCGCGGGCGATCGTGGTGCTCGGCGACCGGGACGAGGCGGCCGGCCGCGCGTGGCACCTCCCGGTCACGGACCCGATGACGGTCCGAGACTTCATTGAGCGCGCGTTCGCGATGGCGGGGCTGCCGGTGAAGGTGCGCGTCGACGGGCCGCTGATGCTCAAGCTCGCCGGCCTGTTCATGCCGATGGCGCGCGAGGTCGGGGTCGTGCTCTACCAGTGGACTGAGCCGTTCACCTCGGACTGGTCAGCGTTTGAGGCGGCGTTCGGGCCGTTTGAGCGCACGCCGCTGGACGAGGCGCTCACCGCGACGATCGCCTGGTGGCGCATGGAGCTGGCCGCGAGGGGGGCCGCGAAGGGCTCCGCCAAGGCGGCCTGAGGCCCTCCGGGCAGCGAAACTCACCGGGTGCATGAGATCCGGCCCGTCGCCCCAGGCAGGAGCCCCGAGTCGCCGCTCTCGGGCGTTCAGCCGCCAGCGACGGTGCCGATTTGAAGCGCCAGCTGAATATCGGGGCGCGAGCGCGCCAGCGGGCGAGCGGGGCGGCGGCCCCTACCCGGCAAGGGAGGCTTACGCGGCGGACGCGCCCTGCGGCAGGAACGACTCGACCACCTCGCACGGGATCGCACGCTTGAGCAGCCGCTGGATGGAGCGCAGCGCCTGGACCTCCTCCGGGGCGACGAGCGAGATCGCCGTCCCGGACAGCCCCGCGCGGCCTGTGCGGCCGATGCGATGGATGTAGTCCTGCGCCTCGAACGGCAGCTCGAAGTTGATGACGTGCGGCAGCGAGTCGATGTCGAGGCCGCGCGACGCGACATCGGTCGCCACCAGCGCGACGACCTCACCGGCCTTGAACGCCGCAAGCGCGCGCGTGCGCTCGCCCTGCGTCCGGTCGGAGTGGATCGCGATGGCGGGCACCCCGCGGCGATCGAGGTACGACGCGAGCCGGCTGGCTCCGATCTTGGTCCGCGTGAACACGAGGACCTGCTCGATGCCGTCGCGGCGGACGAGGTGGATCAGCAGGTCGGCCTTGCGGTCGACGTCCACCGGGTAGAGCACCTGGGTCAGGTTGTCCGCGGTTGCGTTGCGGGCCGCGACCTGGATGATCTCCGGGTCCGTCTGGAACTCGCGGGCGAGCTTGCGGATCGCGTCCGAGAAGGTCGCGGAGAAGAGGAGGGTCTGGCGGCCCTTCGGGAGCAGCGCGATCGCCTTGCGCACGTCGTCGATGAAGCCCATGTCCAGCATCCGGTCGGCCTCGTCGAGGACGAGGATCTCGACCTGGCCGAGGTTCACGGCCTTCTGGCCGATGAGGTCGAACAGCCGGCCGGGCGTGGCGACGAGGATCTCGACGCCGCCCCAGAGGGCCTTGACCTGCGGGCCCTGCGGCACGCCGCCGTAGACCACGGTGGAGCGGATGTTGGTGCCCTGACCGAGCGACATGATGCTCTGGTCGATCTGCATCGCCAGCTCCCGCGTCGGGGTCAGGACCAGCGCGCGGATCGGGTGGCGGGCCGGGCTGGGGCTGGAGTTCGCGTGCTTCGCGAGGCGCTCGAGGATGGGCAGCGTGAACGCCGCGGTCTTGCCGGTGCCGGTCTGGGCGGCGGCGAGGACGTCGCGTCCGGCGAGGACGAACGGGATCGCGGCAGCCTGGACTGGGGTGGCCTCCGTGTAGCCCTCCCTCGCGACGGTGGCGAGAAGCTTGGGCGAGAGGCCGAGGTTCGAGAAGGTCAAGGGGGCTCCTGGTGCGCCGCGGCGCACGGTTCCGCCCTGCGATGCTGGTCCGGGTGCGAGACGGACATGGTCTCGCGGTTGCTCCGGCCCGATGGGGCGGCATGGGGGGCCACGCGTCGGGTCACCCCGAAACGTGGGTGGGGCGCCAGTGGCGGTCGACCGGCCGGCCCGCGCATCTGCGAGCTCATCGTCCCGTGCCGCCCGGCAAACGCTTCCTTACGCGTCCTCTGCCCGGCTGCGCCTGCCCCGATCATCGCACGCCCAGGGCCAACGCCACAACCGGGTGCCCGGCGACGGGCTCTCCGGAGGGCTCTGCGCAAGCTCCGAGCGAGCTCCGAGCGAGCTCAGCGCGTGGTCAGCGGAGGGCCGCGAGCACCTCGCCCGCGAGGCGTGCCCGCGACGCGTCGTCGGTCATGATCGTGTCCGTGACGAGCGC
>JANNHX010000704.1:0-1559 GCA_031404615.1 Chloroflexota bacterium | reverse complement strand
CAAGCACGCCCTGCTCGGACAGCGAGCTATCAAAGACTTCGAAGACGGCTTTCTTGTCATGTTCGTTACGTAATTCTGATAGAGGCGACCACGCCGCGCCGGTCTGTGTGTCATACATCACAGCGTGACGCTGGCTAAACGTGCCGCGTCCTGAATCCTGTCCGCTCAAACGAACTCGCTTGCCTTCGATCACCAGCGAACCGAAAGCAACGGCCTCAGCAAATGCCCAATCCATAGGCAGGTTGCCGTCGCCCATCTTCGCGCGGCGGGCGAGTTGACCGACCATCTTCGGATGAATATTAAAACCGTCCGGCACAATTGCGATGTGGTGTCCGATAGACCGCACCGCGTCCGCGCCAATGCTCGTATCGAAAATAGCCGACCCGTCCTCGTCGGCAATCGGCTCTACAAGCTCCCTGACCGGTGGCTTGTCTGCCACAACTTTTTTGGCGCGCTGCCATGCATCTTCATAACGCTTAACCCGCTCCTCAATCATTTGCTGCACGTCGGCTTCGGTCATCGTGCCCTCACGAATCAGTCGTTCCGAATAGATCGCACGAACGCCTGGGTGAGCCTTTACACGCGCGTACATCAATGGCTGTGTATAACTAGGTTCATCGCCTTCGTTGTGCCCGAGGCGTCGAAAGCCAACGACATCGAGCACGACATCCTTATTGAATTCCTGCCGATAATCGAGCGCGATGCGAAGCATCCTGAAGGCTGCTTCCGGATCATCTCCATTGATGTGGAATATTGGAAGCTGAGTCATCTTCGCGACATCCGTGGAATAAATTGTCGAGCGTCCTTTTTCCGGTGAAGTGGTAAAGCCTATTTGATTGTTGATTATGATATGAATCGTCCCACCGGTTCGGTAGCCTTTGAGATCAGCCAGGTTCAACGTCTCCATCACGATACCCTGTCCTGCAAAGGCCGCGTCGCCATGCAAGAGCACCGGCATGTTGATGTCAATCACTTCTTCGCGCGGCTTGTCCATCGCGTCCTGCTTTGCGCGGACCATTCCTTCAACGACTGGGTCAACAAACTCAAGGTGGCTCGGGTTGGGCGAAACTATGATTTTAACTTTCTTGCCGTTACCGGTCTCACGCTCACCGTTCGCGCCCTGGTGATATTTCACATCGCCTTCGTCCGCGGGAAAACTGGGATGTACAGAACCTTCAAATGCAGCAAAGATTCGTTCGCAAAAATGGCCTACGACGTTGGCGAGCACGTTCAGTCTTCCACGGTGCGCCATACCAAGCGTGATGTCCTCGACGCCGTGTTCGGCCGCGCGCTCGATAAGTTGATCAAGCAGGGGGATGATCGTCTCGCAGCCTTCAAGGGAGAATCTTTTCTGCCCCAAATACTTTGTGTGTAAGAATTTTTCAAACTGCTCGGCAGAGATCAGTTTCCACAGAATCTGTTTCTTGATCTCGGCTGCAATCGGTTCAGGATGTACAAGCTCCTGTCGTATACGCTCTCGTATCCAAACTTTTTGTTCCTTGCTTTGAATATGTCGATACTCGATCCCCACTTTCCCACAGTAAGCGCGACGAAGGACG
>JANNHX010000703.1:0-8845 GCA_031404615.1 Chloroflexota bacterium | reverse complement strand
CCGCCGACGCCAGGCGGGGCGGAACCTCGCGCTCGTCTACGACGCGCTGATCACGCTGACCCGGACCCACCAGCCGGTCTCGGCCGCGGCGGAGGTCCTGGGCTCGCTCGGCGAGGCGGCACGCGCGAACCAGTCGATCGCCCGCCAGGCCGCGGCGGAGAGCAAGGGGCTGCGGCTCCAGGCGGCGATCCTCGCGATCGTCATCCCTGCCCTGTTCCTGTACCTCACGCTGGTCAACGGGGAACTGATCGCGCCCGTCATGGCGACCCCGCTCGGGCGCTATGTCCTGCTGCCCGCAGCCGCCCTGCTCGAAGTCGCAGGCATCGTCCTGTCCTGGCGCGTCACCCGGCTCGAGGCGTAAGGCGATGGAGTTCGTGGGAACGGCTGCGGTCGCCCTGGCCGTGTTCTGCCTGTGCATGGCGGTGTTCGGCGGATCGCTGCTCACGCCGCGGCGACTCGACGCGATCCGCGCGGTCGCGCTTCCGAGGCAGCGGTACGAGCGCCTCGTGTCCGATGACCAGCCGCTCTGGGAGCGGATCCTCAGCCCCGTCGCGGTGCGCCTCGCCGCCCGGGCCCCCGCGTTCGCGTCCCAGGTCAGCGAGCGCGACATCATCCGGGCCGGGTTCGACCCGCAGGTCCTCACCCCCGCCGAGGTCTATGCGGCCAAGGTGGTGCTCGCTGCAGCCATCCTCGCGGTCGGCTTCGCGCTCACCCCGCTGTTCTCCGCCGCCCTGCTGGTCGCGCTCCCGATCGCGTTTGTCGGGTACGTCTTCCCGACCGAGTACCTCGCCTCTCGCGCCAAGGCGCGGCAGGCCCAGATCGCCCGCGAGCTCCCGGACTTCCTGGCGCTCGTCCGGCCGCTGGCCGCCAAGCACGGGCTCGAGCACGCGGTGGCGGACGTGGCCGATGCGCTCCACGAGGCGTCCGCGGGCAGCAACCTGCTCGCCCGCCAGATCCGCGGCGCCGTGGCGGCGTACGGCACGGGCACCGATCTGTATGCCGCACTGCGCGACGTCGCGGCGGCATCGGACATCGAGGCGCTCGACGAGCTGGCCGCCGCCCTGGCGCAGTCACGAAAGCTCGGCAAGGGCGTTGGCGAGACGCTCGTCGAACACGAACGATCGCTCCGCGACGCCGAGCGCAACCGGCTGATCGGTGCGGCCTCGACCGTGCAGCCGAAGCTTGCCGCGATCCTGGCCGGGATCTACCTGCCCGCGTTCGTCCTGCTCATCGTGGTCCCGCTGTTCGCCTCGACGCTCGGTCGAATCTAGTTCACCGGAGGTGCGCCATGAACCTAACTGACCTGCGACACCTGCTCCGGCGGATCTGGACCGTGGTCCATGCCGATGAGCGGGGGCTGACGACGCTCGAGTACGTGATTGCGGCCGGGATCATCCTCGTCGTGCTGGCGGCGGCGATCCTCGCCTGGAACAACGGGCTTGCCGCGAAGATCGGCGATCTCGTTCGTCAGCTGTCGGGGTCATGAGACCGCCACGGAACGCGCTGCCCGGGTGGCAGCGGCGACGAGGCGAGGCGGGAGCGGCCGCGGTCGAGGCCGTCCTCGTCGTGCCGCTCGTGCTGATCCCGGTGCTGTTCGCGGTCTTCATCTTCGGTCGCCTCGCGCACACACGGATCGTCCTCGACGCAGCCGCCGCGGCCGGGGCGCGCCAGGCTGCGGTCGCCGGCGCAGACACGCCAACCGTCCGCGGCCGCATCGCGACCGAGCTACGCGACGGGGGGCTGGATCCGGCCCACGTGAGGGTGACCGTCGAGCCATCGGTGGCCGGCTGGGGCGAGCCGATCCGCATCCGGCTCGCGACCGATGAGGAAGCCGGCATTCCGTTCCTGGGCACGTGGCCCATTCCGATGTCGTCGGAGTTCGTCACCCGGAGCGAGGTGACCCACTGATGACGAGATCGCGGACCAGGACCGGCGAGCGTGGTCAGGTCGCCGTCTACGCGATCCTGCTGTTCCCGCTGCTCATGCTCGTCCTGGGCCTGGTGCTCGCGGTCGGTTCGATCGAGGGACTGCGGACCCGGATCCGCGCCCAGCTCGACATGGCCGCACTCACGGCCACGCAGGCGCTCGACATCGACGCCCTCGCCCGCGGTGGCGCGCCCGTGCTGGACGCCGCGACGGCCGACGCACTTGCCCGCGAGTACCTCGCCCGGAATCTCGCCACGCTCGGGAATCAGATCGTCACGTCGCCGACATCGATTGCCGGTGCGGCCGAGGTCGTGGTCACGAACACGCCGGGCCTCGACCCCATCACCGGCGCCTCCAACACCGCGCCGACGGTGAGCATCCGTATTCGTGTGCCTGCGCGCATTCCGCTACTCGGCCTCGCCGGGTTGAACACGACCGTCGAGCTCACGCTCACGGGCTCCGCGGCTGCGAGGAGCTGACGATGACGAGTCCCAACCGCCTCCGGATCCCGATCCTGGCAGTGGCAGCGATCGCCCTCGGGCTCGCCGTCGTCGGCGGGATCCTGCTCGTCGGCCGGGTTGGCGTGCCCGATGCCACGTCTTCTCCGACGATCGCGACATCGCCGGCACCGACCGCGACGCCGACGCCCGTCCCGACGGACCCGCTCTCGACCCCCGAGGGCGCAGCCCGGGCATTCTTCGATGCCTACAGTGCGGCTCGACGCACGGACGATCCGGCGGCAGTCGCATCGCTGGTGACCGGGACGGAGTCATCGGCGTACCTGTCGGTTGCGGGGTTCCTCGCAGGCCAGAAGGCGCTCGGCAAGGCTTCGGTCGTGACTATCCAGCGCCTCGACAACCTGGCGACGACCATCGACGGCGACACGGCGACCGTGACGTTCGACTACACCGAAGGTGGCTACGACATCGACCTCGCCTCCGCGTCGCCGTTGGAGTCGCCCCAGGTGCTGCCCGCCTATCGGGTCACTGTCAGTCTCCAACGTGTGGCGGCCCGATGGCTTGTCGACGCGTACACGTCACGCCCATGAACCGCGCCTCGCTGCCCGCTGGCGTCGTTCTCGCGCTCCTGCTCGCGCAGCCGGCGGCGGCATTCGAATCACGGGTCTCCGTCACCGTCGATACATGGCAGGCGGGCAGCGGCCGCGCCTACATTGGCGTCCAGGCGGCGGGAGAGTGGGCACCGCCCGACACGCGGTCGTGCAACCGCTATTGGTCGGCCTGGGACCATCGGACGAGGATCGACACGCAGCCCGTTCGCGACCAATGGTCCGTGAAGGTGCACACGTGTTCCGGGAGTGTGGTGAATCCACTCAGCCCGATGACGGTGATCACGAGCCGCACAAGTCCGGGCATCGGGATCCGGCGTGAGACCACGGGCCGGCTCCGGCTCGACCTCGGGGTCGCAGTCGAGCCTGTAACCGCTCCCGCAGGCACGGTCCGCGCGGTCACGGCAGCGCTCGCCGGTGACTGGTTGGACGCGATCGGGGACGAGATCAGCGCCTACGTCATCCGCGATTCTGTCCGGGTCCGGCGCTGGACGGTCGACTTCGGGGACGGCACCGTGCGAACCATCGCGCCCGATCCTGCCGCGCCCGGTCGGCTGTCGGTCACCCATCCGTACGGCCCAGGCGAGTTCCAGGTGACGGTGACTGCGCGCGTCACGGGCACCGCCTACGGCGCCTTCTTCACGCCCGCCGGAACCCCGTACGAGGACAGCGTCCCGTTCGCCCTCGACCTCACCAATGCCGCGACGGGGATCGCGGGGCTGCCGATCGAGTACGTCCCGCCGGTCGTCACCGTCGGTGGCAGCCCGTCGGGCTCCCTGCCGGACGGCACCAGCGCCGCGGCCGATGCGACAGGGCACGCCGCGATCTTCTGGCCCCGCGGTCTGCCGTGTGACCTCTTCATACGCCCGATCATCGAACGGGAGGGCTTCATGCGATCGGGTGGCGTGGTCATCGGCGGCGGCAGGACCCGGCTCGTGGCGTACCGCTACGTGGCCGGCACCAACGATGCCGTCGACGCAAGCGGGAGTGGCGTGTATCGGGCGGCGGCGCCGATCCGCATCCAGTGGAACACGCCGCTGCCCGGGACGAAGTCGTACCCCGTCCGGCTGGTGCTCGACCTCGAGACGACATACGACGACGGGACCGTTCGTACATCACAGGTTTCAGGGACGGTGGGCGTGACCGTCGTCTACTCCGCGGTCAGCCAGTAGGGAGGGGCCACGATGCGTGCCCGCCGGACCGTCTACATCGTCATCTTCGTCGCGGCGAGTCTGATCGCCGCGGGCGCCTACTACCTCGCCCAGCCGCGCGTCGACGTCGTCCGTGCCCGGGAGGACATCGCGGTGCTTACCCCGATCAGCGCCGACATGGTCGAGCTCGTCCGGGTGAGCCCGCTCGGTGCCCCGTCCTCCTCGGCCCGCTCGCTCGATGCCGTCATCGGGCAGTATGCGGCGCTGCCGATCCTCGCCGGCCAGGATGTCGATACCCGCGCGATCGAGGTGACGCCCGGGTCGCAGGCCTTCGGCTTCGGGGCACCGCTGGGTGCCGGCGAAGTCGCCTTCGCGCTCCCCGTCGCTGCCGACCAGGCGGTTGGGGGTGCCCTCTCACCTGGTGCCCGAGTCGACGTCATCGCCGTCCCCAACGAGCTCAAGACAGGGTTGGCTGCGGCGAGTCCCGGCCCAGGTGCAGTCACGATGGGCCAGGGGCTCATCATCCTGGCGCTGCGGACGAGCGACGGGCACCAGCTCACCGATCTGGCCGCCGACGGATCGACGGCGGTCGTCCCGCCGAAGCTCGGCTCCGTGGTCGTCGCGATCCCCGCGGCCCGTGTCGCCGACTTTGCGACCGCGGCGCTGACCTCGACGTTCTACCTGGCCCTCGACCCGGGCCAGCCGGGGGCGGCTGCGGTGCCGTGACCAGAAACTTGTGCTGGTTGGTCGTCGAGAGATGCGGTCATGCACCGACCTCCGGGGTCCGACGCCGCCCCGCGGCCCGCAGCGCGACCTCGATGAACGGTCGCAGCCTCGCGGCGATCTCGAGCTCCGTGTGCCTGAAGGCGGCCAGCTTGTCGGCGTCGCTGCCCTCGATCTCCGAGGGGTCGTCGAGACCCCAGTGGAGCGTGTTCTCCGATCCCGGGAACATGGGACAGGTCGCGCGAGCCCGGTCGCACACGGTGATCACATAGTCGAAGCGCTGGTCGAGGAACTCCGTGATCGACTTGCTGCTGGCGCCGGACCAGTCGATGCCATGGTCGGCGAGCACGCGAATCGCGTAAGGGTTCACCTGCGTGACCTCCGTGCCGGCGGAGCTGACTTCGAAGTCGGCGCCACCGTAGTCACGGAGCAGTGCCTCGGCGATCTGGCTGCGGGCCGAGTTGTGGGTGCACACGAAAAGGACCCGGATGGGACGGTCGGGCACGGTGGGGTTCCTCCTGGCGCGGCCGGCGGCCGCGATGGTCATCTCGAGGTCGATCAGCTCGCCCTCGAGGCGATCGAGATCCTGGCGCTGGCGCGAGATCGCGGCGCGCTGCTCGGCGAGCACGGGCGCGAGGTCGGTGTCGATCTCCCCGTGCTCGAGGCACAGGCGCGCGAGACGGCCGGCGTCTTCGGGCCCGAGGCCCAGGCGCCGTAGCGCGACAACCAGGCGCAGGCGAGCGAGGTCGCTCTCGCCGTAGTCGCGGTAGCCGTTCTCCCGGCGCGCCGGGGCCGGGAGGACCCCGGCCTGCTCGTACCAGCGCACCGCCGAGGCGGCGATGCCGGCGCGACGGGCCAGGTCGGCGATCCTCACCGGTAGCCGCGGGCCTCGCGGAGCTGGGCCGCGAACTCTGAAGGCAGGTCGGTCGCCTCGATCGCCCGGGCCGCGGCCTCGACGTCGTAGGCGACCCGCCGGAACTCGACCGTGTCGGCGGTCGTGTCGAGGAGCGCCCAGCACACGCGTGGGTCGCCGTCCTTGGCCTTGCCCGCCGAGCCGACGTTGACGAACCGCGTCCCGGCGACCGTCTTGTCGTAGGCCTTGTGCGTGTGGCCGCAGACGATCACGTCCGCGTCCGCGCCGGCCGCGATCCGCGCAAAGGTCTCGTCGGGCTTGTCCTCGTAGAGGTACTCATTGATCCGCCGGGGGCTCCCGTGGACGAGCAGGTAGCGCCTGCCGTCCGCCTCGAAGCGGATCTGCGCGTGCAGGGTGCGCAGCCATGCCTTGTTGGCCTCGCTCGTGTGCGCCTTGGTCCAGGCGAAGCCGGCGTCGCCCTCGGCCTTGTCCCGCTCCTTCACATAGGCGCAGCCGCACTCATCGCGGCCGAACCCGGTCCCGTCGTCGTAGTTGCCCATGACGATCGGGAAGCCCTCGGCCGCCAGGCGCTCGAGGACCTCGTTGGGCCAGGGGGCATAGCCAACGAGGTCGCCCAAGGCGTAGCGGGCGTCGACCCCGGTGGTCTCGATGTCGGCGAGGGTGGCCTCGAGGGCCGGCAGGTTGGCGTGGACGTCGGAGAAGATGGCGATGCGCATAACGGCAGCGTAGACCTTCGAGTGGCTTGAAGGTCAAGCGCCCAAGCCCGGGCCAGGACGTCCCGCCTTCGTGACCCATGGCCCCTTGGACATCTCAGCCGTTCCTGACACATTGGCTGCTGAGATGTTGCTCGTCCTCGTGCCCCTCCTCTTCGGCCTCAGCTTCCTGTCCGGGATGCTGGGCCTGGGCGTGGCATTCGTGGCGATCCCGATCCTCGGCCTCTTCGGCTACGACCTGATCAACGTGATCCAGCCCTGGGCGCTCCTGCTCAACGGACTCACCGCGATCAGCGGTGCGATCGCGTTCTGGAAGGCCGGCATGGTCGACAATCGGGGCGCGCTGATCCTCATCGTCATCACCACGATCGGCGCCCCGATCGGCGTGTGGCTGCTCCAGTTCGCCACCACCGAGCTCGTCTGGTGGCTCTACGTCGGCGTGCTGGTCTTCCTCGCCATCAGGATGCTGCTCCCCAAGCGCGCGTCCACCGAGAACGTCGCCGAGATTACGGATGCGAACCGCGCGAGGGCCGCAGTCGCCGCCGCGCCGATTAGCGTGTTCGCGGGCTTCCTCGGGGTCGGTCCAGGCTTCCTGCTCATGCCGACCCTCACGATCGTGGGCTACTCCGCGCGCCTGGCCGCGGCCACCAACTCGGTCGCGGTGACGGTCCCCTCGTTCTCCGCGTTCGTCTCGCACCTCGGCACGGCCCAGTTCGACTGGCCGACCGTGATCGTCACCTCGATCGCCGCGATGATCGGCTCCTGGCTGGGTGCCCGGTTCACCGCCGGGAAGGTGAAGTCCGAGACCCTGTCGCGCATCTTCGCCGTGGCCCTCGTCCTCCTGGCCGCCCAGCGCGCATGGATCCTGCTCACCTGACCCGAACCCTGGTCCCGCGACCGTCGCGGTCCCTCCGGCTCCACGACCACGTCACCCGAACAAGGAAGTCACACCATGAAGAAGATCGAAGTCCTCGGCCCCGGCTGCAACAACTGCGTCCGCCTCGAGAAGAACGCCCGCGAGGCCGTCGCCATGGCGGGTATCCAGGCCGAGATCACCAAGGTGACCGACTACGCCGAGATCATGACCTACGGGATCATGAGCACCCCCGGGCTCGTCATCGACGGCAAGGTCGTGAGCTACGGCCGCGTCCCGTCCGCCGACGACATCGTCCTCTGGCTGGCCGACTGACCACGCTCCTCATGCGCGCAGCGGGGCCAGCGACCCGTCCGGTTGCCCGTTCGTGACCAACGGCACATGGACATCTCACCGTGGCATGAGACATTCTCGGCTGAGACACCAGCGTCCCCAACGGCCGACCACACGGGTGGCCACATCTCGGAGAACACCACGATGCGGACTGAGCTGCCGGTCCTCGAGGACCTGCGCATGAACCTCCCGGCTCCCGACGTCACGGATGCGGCCGCTGCGGCCGCCCTCCTGGCCGACCCGATCCGGGCCTCGATCGTCCGCATCCTCCGCGACGGTCCCGTGTGCGTGTGCGAGATGGCGGCATCGCTTGGCGCCCGCGAGAACAACGTGAGCAACCACCTCGCCCGCCTTCGTGATGCGGGGCTGGTGCGGCCCGTCCGCGCCGGCAGCGACACGCGCCGCGTCTATTACGAGCGCGATGAGGTCGCCTGCGCGGCAGCCCTCGCGTCACTCCGGGAAGTCCTCGCATGACCGCGATCGCGGTCCGGCGGCCGGCGGCCCCGTTCTGGCTCGTCGTCTTCGCCGGTGCCGTCCTCTGGACCGTGGCCTGGTTCCTCGCCCTGCCCCTGTCCACGTGGGTCGCCTTCGACGTGCTTGGCCTCGACCCGGCCACCCAGCTCGGCCAGGCCGTCGCGTTCTTCCTGTTCGACGTGCCCAAGGTGCTGCTGCTCCTGACCGGGATCGTGACCCTGGTCTCGTTCCTGCGCTCGTTCGTCTCCCCCGAGAAGGTGCGCAGCGCACTCGCCGGCCGCAACGCCGTCGTGGGGACCGCAGCCGCCGCGGGCTTCGGGATCGTGACGCCGTTCTGCTCCTGCTCCGCCGTGCCGTTGTTCATCGGCTTCCTCGAGGCGGGCGTGCCGCTCGGCGTCACCTTCGCCTTCCTCGTCGCGAGCCCCATGGTCAACGAGGTCGCGATCGTCCTGCTCTGGGGCCTCGTCGGCCCGCAGCTCACGATCGCCTACGTCGTCGCGGGGGCTGACCGTCGCCGTGTTCGCCGGGCTTCTCATCGGCCGACTCAAGCTGGAGCGCTACGTCGAGGACTACGTCTGGAAGATCCGCGCCGGGTCCCCAGCCGAAACGCGTTCGCATATCGCCTAAATCGATCTGCCAAATCAACTCTCCGGTTATCGAATAACAAAAGATACCGATTGAACCGAACGAAACGTAAAGTCGTTCGCCATC
>JANNHX010000702.1:0-2163 GCA_031404615.1 Chloroflexota bacterium | reverse complement strand
GCTGGCCAACTTCTTCGACGGGAACGCGCTGTTCGGCCTGCTCGACCTGTTCAGTGGCGGCGGCCTGTCCACCTTCTCCGTGGTCGGCCTCGGCATGAACCCGTACATCAACGCGTCGATCATCATGCAGCTGATGACCGGCGTCGTCCCCTCGCTCCAGGCGCTCCAGCGCGAGGGCGAGTACGGCCGAACCAAGATCAACCAGTACACGCGGTACCTGTCGGTGCCGATGGCGCTGCTGCAGGGCTATGGCTTCATGGCGCTGCTCAACAGCCAGCAGGGCGTCCTCACCACGCCGTTCGATCTCGGGAGCTGGCAGACCTGGACCCAGATCGCCACCCTCACCGCCGGCTCGGTCGTCCTCATGTGGCTGGGCGAGCTGATCACCGAGAAAGGCATCGGGAACGGCGTCTCGTTCATCATCTTCGCGGGCATCGTGAGCCGCGCCCCGAGCGCGCTCCTCGGGTTCGCCAACAACCCGGACCTCGCCCGCCTGCTCCTGTTCGCGATCCTGGGCATTGCCGCCGTCGCGGTGATCATCTACATCCAGGAAGGCCAGCGGCGCATCCCCGTCCAATACGCCTCGCGCGTCCGCGGCAGGCGGATGTACCAGGGTGGGCAGACCTTCCTTCCGCTGCGTGTGAACCAGGCCGGTGTCATCCCGATCATCTTCGCGGTGAGCATCCTGCTGTTCCCGAGCCAGATCGCAAGCTACTTCACGGCGTCGCCCGATCCCATCGGCGCGATCGCGCGGGGCGTGGTGAGCTGGCTGGGGCAGGGCTCCTGGCTCTACGTGGTCCTCTACTTCCTGTTGACCGTCGGCTTCACCTACTTCTACACGGCATTCACGTTCAAGCCGGACGAGACCGCCGAGCAGCTGCGCAAGAACGGTGGCTTCATTCCCGGCATTCGGCCCGGGCGCCCCACGCAGGATTACCTCGCAAGGGTGGTCACCAGGATCACCGTCGCCGGCGCCCTCTTCCTGGGCATCGTCGCGGCCCTGCCCCCCTTCATCGGCCTCGTCCAGCCGGATCTCTCCAACATCGCGCTGGGTGGTACGGGCATTCTGATCGTGGTCTCCGTCGTCGTCGAGACGATGAAGCAGCTCGAAGCCCAGCTGCTCATCCGCCAATACGAGGGCTTTATCAGGTGAATGTGGTGGTCCTGCTCGGCGCCCCCGGCGCCGGGAAGGGCACCCAGGCCCCCCTCCTCGCGGAACGGCTCGGGATCCCGGTGGTCGCCACCGGCGACCTCTTCCGGGCCGCCGTTCGCGACGGGACAGCCCTGGGCATGGACGCGCGTCGGTACATGGACGCGGGGCAGCTCGTCCCCGACGAGATCGTGGTGCGACTCCTCCTCGAGCGGCTCGCCCGCCCGGATGCGGCCGCGGGTGTCATCCTCGATGGCTTCCCGCGGACGGCGGTCCAGGCCAAGGCCCTTGACGAGGCGCTCGCCGGACGCGGCGCGCGGGTCTCCGCGGCCGTCCTTGTCGATGTCCCGGCTGAGGAGCTGATCCGGCGCATGTCGGGTCGGTGGGTTTGCCGGGGATCGGGGCACCCCTATCACGAGACCTCGAGCCCGCCGCACGTGCCGGGCGTCTGCGACCTGGACGGCTCCGAGCTGTACCAGCGCGCGGACGATCAGCCGGACACGATTCGGGTGCGCATGGCCCAGCAGCTGGGCGCGCGCTCGGCGAGGTCATCGAGCACTACCGGGTCGCCGGCTCCCTGTCGACCGTCGACGGCCTGCAGGGGATCCACGAGGTGGCCTCGGCCGTCGACGCGGCCCTCGCCGCCGTCGGGGTCGTTCCCGCCACGCAGGTGGAGCAGGCGGCCGGCTAGGCATGATCACGCGCAAGTCGAAGGCCGAGATCGCGAAGATGCGGTCCGCCGGGCGGATCGTGGCCGAGGTTCTCGCCCTCGTCGAGGAGAGCCTTGCGCCGGGCGTATCCACCGCGGACCTGGACCGCATGGCGGAGAAGCACATCCGCGCGTCGAAGGGCACCCCCTCGTTCCTGGGCTACCTGGGCGGGCGGCGCTACGACGCACGGGATCCGCACGCGTACCCGGCGTCGACCTGCATCTCCATCGACGACGAGATCGTCCACGGGATCCCGGGCGACCGGGAGGTCCGCGCGGGCCAGATCGTCTCGGTGGACGTCGG
>JANNHX010000701.1:0-3721 GCA_031404615.1 Chloroflexota bacterium | reverse complement strand
CTTTGCGCGCCGGGGGACGGCACGCCATCCACGAGCGTTCGCTACTTGCCCATACCCACGTTGGTCCTGGACTCCTCGCGACGTGCCGCGGCCCGACCCGCCGTGGTGTTCGCGGTCGCCGCCGCGATCCTCTCGGCCGTGTACTACCTGCCCGGCCTGGACCAGTTCGCCCACGACCTGGCCTACAGCGCCGTCGGGATCCTCGCCGGCGTCGCGGTGCTTGTTGGCATCCGCCTGCATCGGCCCGGGCACGCGGGGCCGTGGTACCTGGTCGCGGCGGGCGTCCTGCTGTTCGCCATGGGCGACACGATCTGGATGATCCTCAAGGTGATGGGCGAGACCCCATTCCCATCGAGCGCCGACATCGCCTACATCCTGGGCTACCCCGCGCTGACGTTCGCGCTCATGTGGGTGATCGCCGTCCGCGTGGACCACGGGGACCGCTCGGGCCTGCTCGACGCCGGGATCCTCGCCGTGGCGGTGAGCCTCGTCGGCTGGGTCGTGATGGTCCGGCCGGTGCTCGAGGCAGAGGGCGATGCGATCGCGCTCGCGATCAGCGCGGCATACCCGCTGGGCGACCTGATCATCATCGGCGTGGCGATCGGCATGCTGGCGACCCCGGGTCCGCGCGGGCTCTCGTTCGGCCTGATCGTGGCCGGGCTCGTGGTCCAGTTCGGCGCAGACGCGCTGTACGCGTTCCAGGTCGCCGACGGCACGGCGGTGGACGGCGGGCCGCTCGACCTCGCGTGGCTCGCCGCCTACACGCTGTTCGGCCTGGCGGGCCTCGTCCCCTCGATGCGCGCCGTGGCGATGCCGCACCCGGTGGCCATCGCGTGGCTGAGCCGCCTCCGGCTCGTGTTCATGGCCTTCGCGATGCTCGCCGGCCCAGTGCTGGTGTTCGTCTACGAGACCAGCGAGCGCCGGGACATCCCGCTCCTCGCCGTCGGGTCCGCGTTCCTGTCCATCCTCGTGCTGACCCGGCTCGCGCTCGTGGTCGGCGCCCTGGCCCGCGACAACAGCGCCCGTCGTACGCTCGAGGAGGAGCTCAGCTTCCGAGCCTCGCACGATCCTCTGACCGGCCTCGCGAACCGGCGCGGCTTCCTGGAGCGGCTCGAGGCCACGCTCGCGACCCGCGACGGCAGCCCGGTGGCGATCCTGTTCCTCGACCTCGACGACTTCAAGGGCATCAACGACACGCTGGGCCACGCCGCCGGCGACGCGCTCCTGGTCGACGTAGCGGCGCGGATCCGCCACCACCTCCGGGACAACGACCACGCAGCCCGGATGGGCGGCGACGAGTTCGGCGTCGTGCTGCGGGCCGACGAGACGACCGCGATCCGCGTGGCTGAGCGGCTGCTCGACAGCCTCCGCCAGCCGGTCAAGGTGCTCGACGCGACCGTCTTCACGCGCGGCAGCATCGGCGTCGCCATTGCGCGCTCGGGGGCGACCTCGGCGCAGATCCTGGCCGATGCGGACATCGCCATGTACCGCGCCAAGACGATGGGCAAGAGCCAGGTCTGCGCGTTCGTGGAGGACATGCGGGCGGGGGTCGTGGACCGGATGCGCCTGGAGGTCGACCTCCGCGCGGCGATCGAGGGCGACGGGCTGGCGCTCCACTACCAGCCGATCGTGGACCTCGATACAGGCCGTGCCACTGCCGTCGAGGCGTTCATCCGCTGGACCCACCCGGAGCGCGGCCCGATACCGCCGTCGGTCGTCGTGCCGCTCGCGGAGGCGACCGGCCTGATCCGGCCGCTGGGCGACTGGGTGTTGCGGACCGCGTGCCTGCAGGTCGCCGCCTGGCGCAAGATGTTCGAGCCCGGGCTCAGCCTCGCCGTGAACCTCTCCCCGCGCCAGGCCGCGGACCGCGACCTCGTGCAGACTGTGGAGGCGACGGCGGTCGTGGCGGGCCTCCCCGTCAGCGCGTTGATGTTCGAGGTCACCGAGAGCGCCCTCCTTGCGGACGACGCCCACACGGTGACCAACCTCCAGCAGCTGCGCACGCTCGGCGCCCGGGTGGCGATCGACGACTTCGGCACGGGCTACTCGTCGCTGAGCGCGCTCGGGCGGCTGCCCGTCGACATCCTCAAGATCGATCCGATCTTCACCGCGCATCTTGATCGCGAGGATGACCGCCAGCTCGCGGGCATCGTCATTGGCCTGGGCGAGACGCTGGGCCTCCGGGTCGTCGCGGAGGGCATTGAGCGCCAGGACCAGCTGGACGCCATCCGCGCGCTCGGCTGCCGCCTGGGCCAGGGGTTCCTCCTGGCGTCGCCGCTGACCCCCGCCGCGTTCGAGGCGCTGTTCCGTGCGGAGCAGCAGGCCACGCCGGACGGCGCCCCGGTGCGCCTCGCCTTCGGGCATCCCTCCGGCGCCTGAGCCCGGCCCCGCGCCTGACGCACGGCTCCCGCGCCATCCTGGTTCCGTGCCGGATCGGCGCCGGTGACGTAGGCTGGCGCCGCGGCAGCCGGGGTCCGGCCGCGCCGCGCGTTCCCGCCCCCGACCGGCAGGCCCATGCAGATCCCGCTCTTCCCCCTGCACACCGTGCTCGCGCCCGGCATCGCGCTGCCGCTCCACGTCTTCGAAGAGCGGTACCGCGTGATGGTCAGGCGCTGCCTGGACGCGTCCGCGCCGTTCGGGATCGTGCTGATCCGGGAGGGGAGTGAGGTCGCGCCGCGGGACGGCGCCACGCAGGAGCTGGCGATCGCCGGCGTCGGCACGTTCGCGGAGATCCGCGAGGCGAGCCGCTACGCGGACGGGCGCTGGGACGTGCTCGCCGTGGGGACGTCCCGGTTCCTCGTGCGCGAGGTGCACGCGGACCTCGAGCCCTACCTCGTCGCCGACGTGGACCCGTACCCGGACGAGCCAGGCGAGGCCGATGAGGACGGCATGGAGACCCTGGCCGGCCGCGTCACGCGCCGGTTCGTGGACTACCTTCGGCTCCTCCAGCCCCGGGACGGCGAGACCGCGGAGCCCATCGACGTCCAGATGGAGGTTGAGACCGAGATCGAGGAGGACGATGCCGACGAGGGCCCCGGCGGCGCCGACGTCCGCGAGGCCCAGCTGCGCGAGACCGATGCCCGGCCGTTCCCCGTGGAGGGTGCAGAGGCCGCCCGGGTCGCGCTCCGGATCCCGGACGAACCATCGGCGCTCTCGTACCTCCTCACGGGCATCGTCCAGGTGGAGCCGGACCGCAAGCAGGCCCTCCTCGAGGCCGCGAGCGCCGAGGAGCGGCTGCGCGACCTCGACGCGCTGCTGGACCGCGAGCTGATGCTCCTCGAAGCGCGGCTTGCGCCGTTCGCGGTGGACCGGCGGGGCCTGGACGGGACCGGCAACTAGACCCCGGCGACGCCCGCCCGCCCGCCTGGTCCCCTGGGCGTGGTGCCGGTGCGCGTCATGTCGATCCGCCGACAGGCCATTTGGCATGTCAGGACTGGACATTTGGCACCCAGCAACCTACGGTTCTGGAAGCCGGGCCAACGGGGGAAGGCACGGTGCGGGCGCGTCGGGAGGACGCGTCCTGGCGCTGCGCCGCCACCTCGATCGCCATCGCCTGCCTTGCTGTCCCCTGGAGGTCCACTCGTGGCGTCCCATCGCCTGGTCCCGCGCGGTCTCGCGCTTGTCGCCGCCGCGGCGATCGCCGCCATGCCCCTCGGCACGGGTCTCGCCGGCGTCCCCCACGTGCGCGCGGCCGAAATCGCCTACCCGGCGTTCGGGAGCG
>JANNHX010000700.1:0-1753 GCA_031404615.1 Chloroflexota bacterium | reverse complement strand
TGCCGTACGGGCGGATGATGGACGAGTTCGTCGAGGCCGGGTACGACGCGACGGAGTGGGGACCCGGCATGCCCGAGGACGCCGCCGAGCTCAAGGTCGAGCTGGACCGCCGCGGTCTCGAGATGGTGGGCGCGTTCGTGGGTCTCGGGTTCCGGGATGCGGACCGCTACGACGCCGAGATGGCGAAGGCCATGGAGATCGCCCGCCGGCTGCACGCCACGGGCGGCAAGCTCCTGATCGCGGCCGAGGGCGGCGACGACCGCCGCCGCGCCGAGGCGGGGCATGTCGTGGAGGCGGACGGCCTCACCGGCGAGCAGTGGCGGAACCTCGCCAAGGGCCTCCACGACCTCGCCGACAACCTCAAGCCCCTCGGCATGAGCGTCGTCTTCCACAACCACGTCGGCACGTACGTCGAGACGCCGGGCGAGACCGCGCGGCTCCTTGACGAGACGGACCCGGCCAAGGTGGGCTGGTGCCTGGACATCGGCCACCTCGCCTACGGCGGCGGCAACAGCCTCGAGATGCTGGGCACGTACGGGGACCGCGTCCGCCACATCCACCTCAAGGACGTGTCGGGCGAGGTGCTCGCGCAGGCCCAGGCCGAGAGCTGGAGCTTCGGGCAGGCCCTCAAGTCGTTCATCTTCCCGGCCCTGGGCGAGGGGATCGCGCAGGTCCCCGAGTGCGTCGCGGCCCTGCTGGCCCGCGGCTACGACGGCTGGTTCGTCCTCGAGCAGGACACGACGCCGGACGATCCAAAGGACGTCGCACGCGCCAACCGGGAGTACCTGGAAGCGCTGCTCGCCAGTCACGCGACGGCCTGACCGCTGAGGCGCCGGGGCCGGGCATGGAGGGTGAGCTCGCCATCGCGGCGGCCGCCGCCACCGTCCCCATCGTGGTCACGGTGGAAAGCACACGGTGATCGGCGGCCTGGGCGGCCTCGTGGGGGAGATCGTCACGAGCCATGACCCCAGACCCGTGATCCGGATCGGAATCGAGGACATGTGGGGCGAGTCGGCCCCAACGCCTGGCTCCTGGAGCGCCACGGGCTCAGGCCCGAGCGCGTCGCGGAGCGGGTGCGCAAGGTCTGGAACCAGGAGTGATGGGCCTCCGGGCCCGCTAGGAGCGATCGATGACAGGCTTTCTCTTGAAGGACCCGAACAACATCGGCGTCGCGGTGCTCGGCGCCGGACGCATGGGCCGGGTCCACGTGCGCAACCTGGGGGCGATCCCGAACGCGAACGTGATCGTGGTCGCTGACCCGATTCCCGAGGCCGCCGAGGCCGGCCGCGTCCTCGCACGGGCCCGACGGGCGACGACCGACCCGCTGGACGCCATCAACGACCCCGATGTCGAGGCCGTCGTCATCAACACCCCGACGACGACCCACGCCACCTACATCGAGGCCGCGCTGCGCGCCGGCAAGGCCGTCTGGACCGAGAAGCCGATCGCCCAGGAGCTCGCCGACACCGCGAAGATCGTCGCGCTCTGGAAGGAGACCGGCCTCCCGGTCCAGGTCGGGTTCATGCGCCGGTTCGACCCGGGCTACGCGGCGGCCCACCGGCAGCTCCGCGAGGGCGCGATCGGCACCCCGGTGCTCTTCAAGAGCACCTCGCGCGACCCGTACCGCACCAGCCTGGAGTACGCCGATCCGAAGTGCAGCGGCGGCATGATCCTGGACATGGGCATCCACGACTTCGACCTCGCCCGCTGGTTCATGGGCGAGGTGAAAACCGTGCACGCGATCGGAGGCACG
>JANNHX010000699.1:0-2443 GCA_031404615.1 Chloroflexota bacterium | reverse complement strand
CGCCCTTCTCACCGGGCCTGGGCACGATCTCCTCGGGCACGGCCGGCGGCTCGGCCGCGGCGCGCGATCGCTTTCCGCGCCCGTTCGAGGCCTCGGCGGCGCCGCCGGTGCTCGACAGCCCGATCGTCGGACCGGCCAGGACCGGCGGCCCGTAGTAGGCGCTCTGGCTGATGACGACCGGCGCCGTGACGACGACGTCGAGGCTGGGCTTGAGCTCACCGCCCAGCGCGGACCAGATGTCCGCGAGCGAGCGATCCTGCGTCTCGGGCTGGCCCACCTCGATGTAGACCGGCAGGTCCGCCTCGTCGAGGCTGCCGCCGAGGTCGCCGGGTTTGAGCATCGGGTTGCGGAGCATGCACACCAGGAGCGACGAGAGGAGGCGGTGCTCGTCCTCGGGGCGCTGGGTCCAGGCCGTCACGAGGTAGGCGAGGCGGAACCGCCGTGCCGGCTGTGCGCGGCCCGCGACCATCCCGTCCTTCCCGCGCGCGTCCTCCCAGGTGGGCACACGCCGCCCCAGGTCCTCGCGGATGTCATAGAGGTACAGGTTGACGCAGGGGCCGCTCCGGCGGGCCACCCAGTCCTTGGTCGGCGCATCGAACACGAGGTCCACCGACGAGCCGTTGAGGGCGTCGCGACGGACCACCTTCTCGAGCAGCTGGTCGACATCGTGGATCACGCGTGGATCGTCCGTCCCGTGCGCGACGGCCGCCACCCGTCGGCGGGCATCCGTGGGGGCATCCCTGCCTGCCCGATCGGGCAGCCCGCCCCGCCCTGCCGCGCGCCCCCTCGAACCTTGTTCCCGCCCCCAGCCGGTGCGAGCGTCAGTCCGTCGGGATCTCAACCCATGGGAGAGGGCCACGCATGCCGAACTATCTGTCACCCGGCGTCTACGTCGAGGAGGTGGAAGCCGGGTCGCGTCCAATCGAGGGCGTCGGCACGGCGGTCGCCGCGTTCGTCGGGCTCGCGGCTCGCGGACCGGCGAACACCCCCACGCTCGTGACGAACTGGAACCAGTTCACGGGCACCTTCGGGGACTTCGTCGAAGGCTCCTACCTGGCGCACGCCATCTATGGGTACTTCCTCAACGGCGGCGGGGCCGCCTACGTGGTGCGGATCGGCGCCGACGGCGTCATGCCTACCGCGTCCGCAGAGCTGCCGAGCGCGGCCGAGAAGGGCAAGCCGGCGTTCCGCGTCGCGGCCCTGGAGGCCGGCCCTTCGGGCAACGGCATCTCCATCGACGTCGAGCCCGCCGGCGATGGCGCCGAGGGCAGCTTCAAGCTCGTCGTCAAACAGGGCGGCAAGGTCCTCGAGACCTTCGACAACCTCTCGTCCGGCAAGGGCAAGACCAACGTCGCGACGGTCGTCAAGGCCCAGTCCAAGACGATCACCATCGAGGAGACCGGGGGCGCCCTCGCGGTGCCGGGCACGGGCTCCGTCTCGCTCGCCGGAGGCGGCTCGTCCGTCCCCGCGCGCGTGACCCCCAGCGACTACGTGGGCAACTCGTCCGACCGCACCGGCTTCGCCGGGCTCGAGGCCGTGGACGAGGTGACGATGCTGTCCGTCCCGGACCTCGTCGCCGTCTACGAGCAGGGCATCATCGACCTCGAGGGCCTCCAGGCCGTCCAGCTCGCGATGATCGCGCACTGCGAGCTCATGGGCGATCGTGTCGCCATCCTCGACGCGCCGCCAGGGCTCAACGCCCAGCAGGTCAAGGAGTGGCGGGTCGACAAGGCCGGCTACGACTCCAAGTACGCGACCCTCTACTGGCCGTGGGTCAAGGTCTTCGACCCCCTGTCGGGCCAGGCGAAGTTCGTGCCCCCGTCCGGCCACATGGCCGGCATCTGGGCCCGCAACGACGACACGCGGGGCGTCCACAAGGCCCCGGCCAACGAGGTCGTGCGCGGCGCGATCACGCTCGAGCTCAACATCACCAAGGCCGAGCACGACCAGCTGAACCCGAACGGGATCAACTGCATCCGTGCCTTCCCCGGCCGTGGGATCCGTGTCTGGGGCGCCCGGACGATCTCGTCCGACCCGTCCTGGCGCTACCTCAACGTGCGCCGGCTGTTCAACTACATCGAGGAGTCGATCTTCGAGGGCACCCAGTGGGTGGTCTTCGAGCCCAATGACATCCGGCTCTGGGGCCGGGTCAAGCGGACGATCAACGCGTTCCTGCTCCGGGTGTGGCGTGACGGCGCGCTGTTCGGCGCGACGCCTGACCAGGCGTTCTTCGTCGTCTGCGACGCGTCGAACAACCCGCCCGAGGTCCGCGACGCGGGACAGTTGATCGTGGACATCGGCATCGCGCCGGTGAAGCCGGCCGAGTTCGTCGTGTTCCGGATCGCACAGTTCTCCGGTTCGCCGGACTCCGAGTAGCCATCACCGCCTGATCAGGGCCCGCCACGGAGGCACGCATGCCGACCACCGATCCCCTTCTGCAAGG
>JANNHX010000698.1:0-2933 GCA_031404615.1 Chloroflexota bacterium | reverse complement strand
TGATCATCCTAGTTGGTCTCAGCTGGTCGGTGCGGTACCGACGCAAAACCTCAGGGCGCCGCATGAAGCGCCGATGCGAAGGCGCCGCCAGAGGAGCGGAGCGAGCGCACCCGGATGTGCGTGAGCGAGCACCGCAGGCGGCAACGCCCGCAGCGGCCTCCAGGCGGCGTCCTAGCGCTTGGTGTACTGGGGGGCCTTGCGGGCGCGCTTGAGGCCATACTTCTTGCGCTCCTTCATCCGCGGGTCGCGGGTGAGGAGGCCGGCCTGACGCAGCGGGAGCCGGTAGCTCTCGGGGTCGGACTGGAGGAGGGCGCGGGCGATCCCGTGGCGGATGGCACCGGACTGCCCGGTGGTGCCGCCGCCCTCGACCTTGATCATGGTGTTGTAGCGGCCCTCGGTCCCGGTGACCCGGAACGGGAGGAACAGCTCGGCCTCGCCGAGGATCCCACCGAAGTGCTCCTCGGGGGTCCGTCCGTTGATGACCATCTGGCCTTCACCGGGGATGAGGCGAACGCGGGCAACCGCCGTCTTGCGGCGGCCGGTGCCCCAGTAGAACGCAGGCGTCGACATCAGGGCTCCTCGATCAGGCCAGCGGCTCGGGCTTCTGGGCCTGGTGGGGATGCTCGTTCCCCGCGTAGACCTTGAGCTTGCGCAGCATCTGGGCCCCCAGGCGGTTGTGCGGCACCATCCCCTTGACGGTCCGGCGGATGACCTCCTCCGGACGGCGGGCAAGCAGGTGACCCAGGGTCTCCTCCTTGAAGCCGCCAGGGTAGCCGCTGTGGCGCGCGTAGACCTTGGACGTCAGCTTGTCGCGCGTCACGGTGATCTTCGCGGCATTCAGCACGATGACATGGTCACCGGTGTCGATGTGGGACGCGTAGGTGGGCTTGTGCTTCCCCTCGAGGACGTGCGCGATCCGCGTCGCAAGGCGGCCGAGCGTCTCGTCCGTCGCGTCGACGACGTACCAGCGTCGCTCGATCTCGCTCTCTCGAGGCGTATAGGTCTTCGCGCTCATTCCTCGTCTTCCTTGTCGTCCGTGTAACGTCGCCCGAGGACGACGCGCCGGAGGCAGAGCCCCTTGGCCGGGGCAGCTGCACCGTTGAGTGCCGGCTCCCGTCCGGCGAGTGCCGCACGGAGTGCCGCTTCATCGATCGTTCCATGACCGACGGCCAGAAGGCCGGCGACCATCCTCCGGACCTGCCCCCGGAGGAAGGCGTGCGCCCGGACGTCGATCGTCACCAGGCGACCCTCCTTCCGGACCCGGACCATGTGCATGGTCCGGACCGGTGGCCGGTCCCCGCCGCCGAAGGCCGAGAAGTCGTGCCGGCCAATGAAGACCGACGCGGCGCTCGCCATCGCGGCGATGTTCAGCGGGCCCCGCACCCCGAGCGCCTGGCGCTCGCGGAGCGGGCTTCGCGGCCCGTTCCAGACGGTGTAGCGGTACTCCCGGTACCGCGCCGCAGAGCGTGGGTGGAACCCCTCGGGGACCCGCCGCAGATCGCGGATCGCGACATCCGGCGGGAGCAGGGCGTTCACCGCCCGCTGGAGCCGCTCCCCCGGGACCACGCCGCCGTAGGTGAAGGCGATCACCTGTCCGGTTGCGTGAACGCCGGCGTCCGTGCGTCCTGCCCCGTCGACCACCACCCGCTCGCCCCGGTTGAGGCGGGCCAGCGCGGCCTCGAGCTCTCCCTGGACCGTCCGGCCGTTCAGCTGGAGCTGGAAGCCGGCAATGTCCGTTCCGTCGTATTCACACCGCGCGCGATAGCGCACGGCGAGCCCTCTCGGACTCATTTCCCGCTCATCAGCGAGGCTCATCGGTCACCCACCTGCCGGCGCTTCGCTGCGTTGGACCCTGTGCTCCTCGCTCACGCACGCTCGGGTGCGCTCGCTCCGGTGCTCGAGTCCGCCTGGCGCCGCATCCGGCAACTGGGCGAAGGACCAACCTCCGTCAGATGAGCTCGATCTGGAAGATCTCGGCCGCGTCGCCCTTGCGCTGGCCGATGTGCACGATCCGGGTATACCCGGAGGTGCGATCGGCGTACTTGGGGGCGATCACGTCGAACAGCTTGGCAATGACGAGCGGCTCGTTCGGAAGCTCCGAGACGACCGTCCGTCGAGCCGCGAGGTCGCCGCGCTTGGCGATCGTGATCAAGCGCTCGACCAGACCGCGGATCTCCTTGGCCTTGGCCTCAGTGGTCTGGACCCGCTCGTAGCGGAGGACCGAGACCATGAGGTTCTTGTAGAGGGCCAGGCGAGGCCCGCGCTTGCGCGAGAGCTTGCGCCCGTCAACTCGATGCGAGGACATGGCTCAGGCCTCCTCGTCGCCGTCGTCGAACGGCGCCTCAGCGTCGTCGTCAAAGGCGCCTTCCGACTCGGACTCCGGGAGGATGAAGCCGCGCATGCGAAGGCGCTCCTTCATCTCGTCCAGCGACTTCTTGCCGAAGTTGCGCATGCGGAGGAGGTCGTCGTCCTTGAGCTGCAGCAGCTGGCCGACCTTGACGATGTTGTTGCGCTTCAGCGAGTTGTACGCCCGCATCGGCAGGTCCAGCTCCTCGATCGGCATGTCGAGCATGTTCGGAGGCAGCAGGGGAACGCCGGCCGCGGCGCGGTCCGGGGCGGCGGTTTGCACGCCCACGGTCACGAACGGCTGGAACTGGCGCACGAGCGTGTCCGCGGAGCGGCTGAGGGCCTCCTCCGGGGTGATCGTGCCGTCGGTCTCGATCTCGATCGTGAGCTTGTCGAAGTTGGTCATCTGTCCAACCCGCATGCTCTCGACCCAGTAGTTGACCTTGCGAACCGGCGTGAAGATCGCGTCGACCGCGATGACGCCGATCGGCAGGGCCTCGGAGCGTTCCGCGGCCAGATAGCCGACGCCGCGCTCGACGGTGAGGTCCATCTCGATGGTCACGTCGTCCGAGTCGATCGTCATGAGC
>JANNHX010000697.1:0-2856 GCA_031404615.1 Chloroflexota bacterium | reverse complement strand
CCCCGCGTCTCCGCCCAACAAGTGCGAGTGGTAGCAGTCGTCCCGACTGAGACCTGACCAGGGGCCTCCCGCCGACCGGCGGGAGGCCCCTCCCCACCCGAGGCGGCGCCTCCACGACGTGCCGCGAAGCACGACGGCCCCGGGTCTCCCCCGGGGCCGTTGGCATGTTTCGAACGGACAGCGCCTTCGTCCTGGGAGTACAATCGATAATCGATTGAAGTTCATGGCGGATGTCTGCCGCCATGTCGGTTGAGGTGGTCTGATGATCAAGCGATTGGCACGCGAGGACGCCGAGCGGGTACCCCTCCCGGGACGCGTCTGGCACTCGTACTTCGGCCCCAAGGACGGGGTCTCGACCCTCGTGTCGCTGGGCGCCTCGGTCTACCCGCCCGGCTCCAGGCCCGTGGGGCACGTCCACCCGGGTGAAGAGGAGACGATCTACTGCACGAGGGGTCGCGGACGGATCGTGACCTCCGAGGGCACAGCCGAGATTGAGGCGGGCGTCGTCGTCCACGTGCCGCCCGGCGTGTTCCATGCGACCGAAGCCGACGGGCCCGAAGAGCTGGAGCTGCTCTGCCTGTTCTCGCCGCCGGTCGTCTCGGGGTCGTACGAGAAGAAGGACCCGTCGTGAGTGGCACCCCCACCCCCCCGGCGCCCGCGGCAGACGCCGCGGAGGTCGCCCGTCTCGAGGAGGTCGCACGCCGGATCCGCGTCGAGCTCGTGCGGGCCGTCAACCACGCTCGCGCGGGGCACCTCGGGGGTCCCCTGTCCGCGGCCGACATGCTGGCGGCCCTCTACTTCTCGGCCATGCGCATCCGTCCCGACGAACCCGACTGGCCGGACCGCGACCGGTTCATCCTGTCCAAGGGCCACTCGTCGATCGGGCTCTACGCGGCGATGGCGCTCCGCGGCTACTTCCCGGTCGAGGAGCTCCTGACCTTCGACGCCGCGCATTCGCGCCTCCAGGGCCACCCGGACATGACCCGGCTGCCTGGCCTCGACATGTCGAGCGGCTCGCTGGGCATGGGCATCTCGGCCGCGATGGGCATGGCGCTGGGCGCCCGCCTGACCGGTCGCGACGTCCGGGCGTTCGTGATGCTCGGCGACGGCGAGTGCCAGGAGGGCGAGGTCTGGGAGGCGGCGATGGCCGCCGAGAAGTACGGCCTCGACAACCTCATCGCCATCGTCGACCACAACCGCCTCCAGCAGTACGGCTGGCCGGGCGACGGGCCGGACGGCCGCGTGCCGCCACAGGTCCCGGGCGAGCTGGTCGCCAAGTGGGCCGCGTTCGGGTGGCGCGTCCTCGAGGTCGACGGCCACGACATGCCCGCGATCCTCGCCGTCCTGGCGAAGGCGCTCAGCGGTGACGGCCGGCCGACGGTCGTGATCTCCAACACGGTCAAGGGCAAGGGCGTGTCGTACATGGAAGGCCACTACTTCTGGCACACCCGGGCGATCACGCCCGAGGAGTTCGCAACCGCCATGGCCGACCTTGGCGAGGCCGCGCCCGTCGCGGCGGGAGACGCACGATGACGCTGCCGATGGGCCGCGCGATGCGCGAGGTGTTCGGCGAGACCGTGTCCGCGCTGGCCGACACGGATCCCCGGATCGTCATGCTCGACGGCGACGTGGGGTCCTCAACGCGCGCGGACATCTTCGAGAAGGCGCATCCGGACCGCTACCTCCAGATGGGCATCGCGGAGCAGAACATGATGGGCGTCGCGGCCGGCATGGCCACGATGGGGATGATCCCCTTCATCTCCACGTTCGTCTCGTTCGCCGTGGTCCGCCCGCTCGACCAGGTCCGGGTGCTCATCGCCCAGACCGGGGCCAACGTGAAGATCACCCCAGGCTATGCGGGCCTGTTCACGGGCCAGACCGGGATGAGCCACATCATCCTGGACGACCTCTCGATCATGCGGACCATGCCCGGCATGGCCTGCGTGGCCCCGGCCGACGATGTCGAGGCCGCCCAGGCGCTGCGCTGGGCCGCCGCGTACGAGGGGCCCTGCTACGTCCGCCTCGTCCGTGACGCCATCCCGCGGGTCTTCGGGGACGACCATGTCTTCACCTTCGGCAAGGCCGAGGTGATCCGTGACGGCGGCGACGTGACGCTGGTGACCTCGGGCTCCCAGGCGCCGCGAACCCTCCAGGCGGCCGAGCTGCTCGCGGCGGACGGCATCGACGCGCTCGTCCTCCACGTCGCCACGCTCAAGCCATTCGACACGGCCGCCGTGGTGGCCGCGGCGGAGCGGACGGGGCGCGTGATCACGGTGGAGGAGCACTCGGTGATGGGCGGGCTCGGCAGCGCGGTTGCCGAGACGCTGGGCGAGCACCGGCCCACCCCGATGCGCCGGATCGGGATCCAGGACACATGGGTCCAGTCGGGCCCCAACGATGCCCTGCTGGACATCTATGGGCTCTCGGCCGAGCGCGTGGCGGAGCAGGTGCGGGCGATCATGCGCACGCCCTGATGGCGCGCCCGTGGGCGGTCAGGCGTCGCGGACGGTGACCGTGCCCACCCAGCCGCTGGCGAGATGCTCTGACGCCTCGCCGAAGTGCTTGCGCAGCGCCGCCTCGACCTGGCCTGCGTCCCGCGCGCGGACGCCGGCCAGGATCGCCACGTGGAGGTTTGCCGTCCACTGGGCGTCGGCGCCGGGCGCAACGAGCGTGATGTAGGTCCGCGAGAACGGCTCCAGGGAGCGCCAGACGCGCTCCAGGGTGGCGTTCCCGGAGAGCGCGAGCACCCGCGCGTGGAAGGCCGCGTCCCGGATCGCCACGTCGTGGCGGTCGCCGGAGGCTGCCGCGGCCTGCATCAACGCATACAGGACCTCGATCTCCGCGAGGTCGTCGTCG
>JANNHX010000696.1:0-11105 GCA_031404615.1 Chloroflexota bacterium | reverse complement strand
AGAGCTCGTGCGGACGGTGGCGGGCGCGGGCGTCGAGGCCCACGAGCTCGAGCAGCTCCGCGACCCTCCGGTCGCGCTCCCGCGGCTCCGCCCCGACCAGACGGAGCGGCACCTCGACGTTCTCGGCCGCGGTGAGGATCGGGATCAGGCCGAACGTCTGGAACACGAAGGCGACGGTCCGGCGCCGCACCTCGGCCGCCGCCGCCTCGTCGAGGTCCGAGATGGGCGACCCGTCCACGGTCACCGTGCCCGTCGTCGGCCGGTCGAGGCCGCCGAGAAGGTTGAGGAGCGTCGTCTTGCCGCTCCCCGACCTGCCGCGGACGGCCAGCAGCTCCCCGCGGCCAACGAGCAGATCCACGGATCGGAGGGCATGGACGACGGCACCACCGCTCTTGTAGTCGCGTGACAGGCCGCTCGCCACGACCATCGCCTCGCGCTCGGGGCCGGGCCGTGCGTACCGCTCGGTCATCGCGGCTCCTCCTTCGTGGGCTCGGCTCCGCGGTCGGGCCAGATGCCGACGTGATCCTCCTCGAGGCGCAGCCGGACGCGGCTCCTCAGCTCCAGCGCGTCGACGTGCGAGCGCGGCAGCTGGAGCCGGCCCGCGCGGTCGAGCACCGCGTACTCCTCGCTGATGACCTGGTGGCCCTCGTCGGTCTGCTCGGTCCGGCGCAGGGTCTCCGTGCTCGTCCGGCCGTCCCGGATCGCCACGGTACGGCCCACCTGCTCCGAGACGAACGCGTCGTGGGTCACGATGACGATCGTGGTGCCCAGCTCGCGGTTGACGCGCCGCAGCAGCCCGAACACGTCCTCGGACGTCCGGCTGTCGAGCTCGCCGGTTGGCTCGTCCGCGAGGACGACGCTCGGGTCGTTGGCGAGCGCCACGGCGATCGCGACCCGCTGCTGCTCGCCACCGGACAGGCGGTCGGGCCGGTGGGTCGCGCGATCAGCGAGGCCCACGACGTCGAGCAGCTCGAGCGCCCTTGCCCGTCGCGCCTTCCGCCCGTCGAGCACCATCGGCAGCTCCACGTTCTCGACCGCGGACAGGTATGGCAGCAGGTTGCGCCCGGTCTGCTGCCACACGAACCCGACGATGCGGCGGCGGAACCGCGTCCGCTCCGCGTTGCTCATGCGCCCCAGGTCGTAGCCCGCCACCACGGCCCGCCCGGCAGACGGGGCATCCATCCCGCCGAGGATCGCCAGCAGGGTCGACTTGCCGCTGCCCGACGCGCCCACGATCGCGATCATCTCGCCGCCGTCGACGAGGAGGTCGAGGCCCTGGAGCGCCACGACCTCGAGGTCGGCGAGCTTGAAGATGCGGACGAGGCCGTCGCAGGCGATGACGGCGCCGTCGCCGTAGCGGACGCGGGGTGCGGACCGGAGCGAGGCGCCGGCCAGCGGGTCCGGGCGCGACGCAGCCTGGACCGGGGCGGGGTCGTGCAGGCGGGCGGCGTCGGTGGGCTGCGGCGGGTTCGGCATCACTCGGATCTTCCTCGAAGCGCGTCAGTTGGCGCCACCCGGCGCTGGAGTGCGACCCCGAGCAGCAGCCCGAGAGTCACGACGGCGGTCATCACGGCAAGGATCAGCAGGAGGGCGGCGGGCTCGAGGACGACGGGGACCTCGACGGGCGCCCCGACAAGCGTCCCGAGGCCCAGCGCCGGCCGGAGCAGCGCGAACAGCCCGGCGCCGAGGAGGCCGCCCGCGACGAACGCGCCGAGGGTGGTCGGCCCGTGCTCGGCGACGAGGAGCATGAACGCACCGCGCGACGTCAGGCCCAGCGTCCGCAGGTAGGCGACCTCTTCCGTGCGCGTGAGGCCCGCGAGGGCGAGGGCGGCCGCGACCCCGAGCGCGGCGTACGCGGCGGTGACAAGGGCCGCGACCAGCACCAGCGAGCGGACTGCCTGCGTGACGGGCGCGGAGCGGCGGTCCGCGGCGTCCTCGGCCTGCGACGTCACGACGACGGTCGGCTCGCGAGCCGCCGCGGCCTCGCGCATCGCAACCGCGGCCTCGGGGGCAGCGCGGACGCGCTCGACGTCCGGGGCGATGCGGGCATTCGGCGCCTGGGCCGTGAACCATTCGCGTGGCGCGATCACGAACCCGCGTCCCGTCGGCAGGCCGGGCCACGACTCGACCACAGCGTCGGCCCTGTACGTGAGCGAGTAGCCCTCGACGCTCATCGTGAACGTCTCGCCCGCCTTCACGCCGCGGGGACTCGCCGCGAGGATCCGCGAGATGATCGCGGGGATGGGGCCGGTGCCGGGCTCGGTGAAGCCCGGCGGGTAGACGGGCGCGACCGGCGTCCCGGCGAGCACGCGCTTGAGGTTCGCCGCCTCGACCACCACGAACAGCGTCTGCGGCCCCGACAGCCCGACCGGGATGTTCGCCTGGAACTCGGCCGCGACGGCCTCCACTCCCGGGAGCGACATGGCGTCGAAGCCCGCCGGGAGGGCCCCGCCCGGTTGCTCCAGGCGGTAGCTCGCCCCGACCTCCTGCCACGCCGCCAGGTCCGCGCCGCGGTCCAGGTTGTCGAGCGCGACCGCCGCGAACGCCCCGACCGTCGACGTCGCCAGCAGCACGAGCAGGACCGCCGCGGCCCCGCCCTCGGTCGCGCGGCGGGCCGCCAGCATGGCGACGAGGCCGCGGCGGCGGCGCGCGAGCCACGTGGCGAGGCGCATCGGCAGCGGGTACAGGCGGACCGCGACGATCCCGGCCGCGACCCCCACGAGGGCCGGCACCGCGGCGATGAGCGGGTCGAAGCCCTCGATGTCGCCGCTCGCCCCGGTCCCGCCGATCCCCCGCTGGCGCAGCAGGAGCGCCGCAGCGATCGCGAGCGCGACGATCAGCCCCTCGAGCACCAGGCGCCGCCCGCCGACGCGTCCCACCGCCCGCGCTCCCGGCCGCCGCTCGGGGCCCAGCGAGCGCACGAGCCCCACGACGGTCGCGACCACGATCCCCGTCGCGACCGCCACGACGCCGGCGCCGAGGACGACCGACGGCAGCGCCCGCCCGCCGTCGACGAGTGCGACGGCCGCAACCGTGGCCAGGGCGGCGGCAGGGACGGCGACCAGCAGCCCCTCGACGAGCGTGGGCCACAGGACCTGGGCGCCGGACGCGCCGCGGCTGCGGGCCAGCCCGAGGGTCGCGCGGCGCCGCCGGGCCGCGAGCACGGCGATCAGCGCGAGGGTCGCCACGGCCACGAGCGCGGGGCCCACGGCCGTCACCGCGAGGATCGAGACGGCGGCGGCCCAGGCCGCCTCGAACCCGGACAGGAGCTCCAGCATGCCGGTCCGCATCGCGGTGTCCGCGCCAGCCGTCACGTTGGCGGACGGATAGCGCACCTCCAGCCGCCGGAACGCGGTGACGAGCCCCGGGACTGCGCGCGCCGCGATCGCCTCGCCGTCGAGGAAGGAGCGCCACGTGTAGCGGAGCGGGCGGCCGATGCCGCGGGCGTTCGCGACGAGCTCGTTGTGCGTTCCGGGATCGACGAGGAGCACCGCGTCGAGGAGCTGGACCTCGAGGGAGAGCGCCCGGATCACGGGATGGATCGGCAGCGGGTCGTCCAGCCAGAACTCGGACGCCGGCTCCGGTACCTCGTAGATGCCGCTGATCCGCGCGAAGGCGTAGACATCCTTGGGCGTGCGTCCGAGGAGCGGGTCACCCGGGTCGCCGAGCAGCATGACGATCTCGTCGAGCGCGAGGCCGAACCGCTGTGCGGTGGCGACCGACACGCCCGTCTCGTAGACCGGTACGCCGTCGAGCGCCTCGGGGCCGACGTCGTCGCGGGCCTCGACCACCGGGGTCGGCGCGTGGCCGTCGACATACCGGACGTGGGCGTCGATGCCCTCGTGGATGCGGAACCGGATGAACGCCGGGTCCGTGGTCTGCGTCTGGAGCCGGAAGCGACCGCTCTCGACAAGCACGTCCCGGGTCGTGACGAGCGTGCGCACCCGCGCCGGGAAGGTGGCAAGGCGGCGCTCGCCCTCGGCGTGGGCTCCGGCCAGCGGGTCGTCGGGCGGGCCGTCCTCGGCGAGCATGTTCGAGATCAGGACGATGTTCCGGGCGGCCGCCGGTGCCGCGGCGACCTCCGAGCTGACGGCGTCGTCGGCGAGGCTCGCGAGCACCCGCGGTGCCAGGGCCGCCACCAGCGCCGTGACCAGGACGAGCAGCGCGAGCCCAAGCGTCGGCGCCAGGTCCGAGCGGATGCGGCGCAGGGCGACGAAGGTCCAGCCCATGGTCACTCGTCCCTCGCGCGGAGGACCGCGCTGGTGCGCGCCGCGGGCACGAGCCGCCCGACCAGCAGCACCGTGGCCAGCAGGAGCACGGCGGCGAGGACGAGGGTCGGGATCAGCGCCTCCGGCGGCACGACGACGACCGGCGCCGGGACCGGTGGCTCCCCGGACGCCGTCAGCGTCGCGAACGGCAGCGCCAGCCACGCGAGCACGAGACCCAGCAGCGTGCCGGCGGTCAGCCCCACGGCGAGTAGCGCGACGCTCTCGAACGAGAGCCAGGCGAGCAGCTGGCGGGGCGCGAGGCCCAGGGCCTTGAGCAGCGCGAACTCCGGCAGGCGCTCCTGCGTGGAGACGGTCGTCGTCACGAGGAAGCCGATCGCTGCGAACACGAGGGCCGCCACGGACCCGAGGCTGAGGATGCCGATGACGGCGAGCCCCAGCGGGTCAGAGACCAGATCGGCCTGGAGCGTCTCGCGGTCGATGACGGTCGTAGCGGCGATGGGCGGCGCGGCGACGGCCGCGGCGACCGAGGCGGCGGTGCCGGGCGCCGTCGCGAGCCACCACTCGGACGTGGGCCCCAGTGAGACGCCGCCAGCGTACCGGGCGAGGTCGAGCGAGCGGCCGTCGGCGACGAGGAGTGGCGTTGAGGGCGGCTGCGCCGGGAACGTGGCCACGGACCCCATGAGCCGCAGCGTGACCGGCATGCCGAAGACCGTCGCCTTGACCGTATCCCCCACCGCGGCGCCCGTGCGCTCGAGGAAGACCGGGTTCGCGACGGCGGCGATCTCGGCCGCATCCACGGTCGCCAGGGTCAGGCGCCAGGTGGTCCGCGACTGGGGCGCAGCGAACTCGACCGTGAGCTGTCCCGGTGCCCCCGGCTTGTAGGGCTCGAGCCCGCCGCCCCTGTCGAACGACCAGGTTGCGCCGGGCAGCTCGGCCACCGGCATGTCGGTCCAGGACTCGCCCGTCTCGCCGGGGCTCGTGGCGAGCGAGCGGACGGTGATCGACCCCGACGCAACGGTGCCGGGCACGCCCGCGACGGACAGCTCCAGGTCAACCGCGAGCAGGTGCACGGGCTCCCGGAGCGCGCCCTCGGTGCCGGGGACGGTCAGGGCGATCACGGTCCGCACGCCGTCGGCGTCGAGCGCGGCGGACGTGCCCGCGATCCGGGCGAGACGCCCGTCGCCGTCCATGACGACGACCGACGCCGTGAGGCCGGGCGTGCCGTCCGGGATGGGGGGGAACCCGTCCTCGGCGGCGAGCGAGCTGTCCAGCAGCAGCGAGAGGCGGCGCGCACCGCCCGGGAGCTCGAGCCCGGGGATTTCGGGCTGCGCGTCGGAGAGGGAGCGCAGCGCGTCGCGGGTGGCTTCCGCGTCGGGTCCGGAGCGCAGCCGCACGACGTCCGCGAGCGCGGGGCCGTCCACGGCGAGCAGCGTCCCATCGCGGAGCGCCGAGCCGAGGCTCACGCTCGCGTTGACGACCGGCGTGGCGGTCACGACGTCCGGCACGGCGCGCAGCGCCTCGCCGAGGGACCAGCCGGGCATGGCGACCCCGGCCTCGGGCTCGAGACGGACGTCGGCCCCCGTCGCGTACGCCGCCTGGTCGGCCTGGCTGCGGGTCCACGTCGCCGCGTGTGCGGAGGCGAACGTCCCGAGCGCCGCCGCGAGCACCAGCAGCAACGCGGCCCGGGTGTACCGGAGCGGGCGCCGGGCGAGCTGCCGGCTGGAGAGCGACGGGACCAGGCCGTGGAACCGCGACAGGACGCGCTCCGCCAGCTCCGCCAGCCGCGGCACGATCCGGATCGCGAGCACGGCGCCGCCGAGCAGGCCGATCGCCGGTGCCGCGACGAGCAGCGGGTCCACGCCGAGCGACCCTCGCGCGTTCCGCGTGAGCGGGGCCCCGTACAGCCGCAGCTGGAGCAGCGCCACGACCGCGAGCAGCACCAGCGCGAGGTCCAGGCCCAGCCGCTGCGGCAAGGTCCGGCCCAGCTGGCGCCCGACCCCAACGCGCGCGCCTGCGATCGAGACGCCGCCGGCGAGCGTCGGGAGGGTGAGCGCGAGCAGGGCCAGCACCCCGACGCCCGCCGAGACCCCGAACGTCGCCGGACCGGGCAGCGGCGCCACCAGCCCCACGCCGTCCAGCGCCGGGTTGAGGCTCACCGCCGCAACGAGCAGCGTCGCGAGCCATGGCGCGGCGATGACCGCGGGCACGACGATCAGCACGCCCTCGTAGAGCGCCATCCGGACCTGGTGCCCGAAGCCCGCACCGCGTGCCCGGAGCAGCGCCGTCTCCGTCCGGCGCCGGTCGACGAGCAGCGCCGCGACCAGGATGACTGCGTACCCAGCCAGAACGCCGAACTGGATGAGCAGCAGCAGGATCCCCGACTGCGCGACGAGCACCGAGCGTCCCACCGACGCGAGGATCTGCGGCAGCTTCGTCGTGACCGTCGCCTGGTTCGACTGCGGGAGGGCAGCGTTGATCTCGCCGAGGAGCCCCGTGACCTCGGTCGCGACGACGTCGAGGGTCTCGGGCCGGAACGTCGCGAGGTCCGGGATCGCGCGCCACTGGGCGTCGAGCGGGCGGCCACCGGCGAGCGGGCCCAGGAGGTCCGCGGAATCCGTGATCAGCGGCCCGACGAGCGTAAACGAGCCGCCCTTCTCCGTCCCCGCGAGGGCGAGTGGCTCGCCGAGCCAGTAGCGGTCCCCGGGGTCGGCGCGCCACGTCCCGGTCACGACCGCCGTCACCGACCGCCTGTCCAGCCGGCCGACGAGCGGGATCTCGTCCCCGATCGCCACCCCCAGGACGCCGGCCGCCCCCTCGGACACCGCGACCTGCAAGGGGTCCGCGCCGGGCTTCGGCCACGTGCCGCCGGTGAGCGTCGCGTGCTCGCGGATCGACTCGTAGGATGCGAACAGCACGAGGTCCTTCACCGCGTCCTTGTCCGTCGCGGGGTCGGCGAAGGGGCTCGATCGCACGACGCGCGCGAGCTCCCCGCCCGAGGTGCGCAGGACGCGCTCCAGCTCGGGGGTGATGGCCCCGTCGGCGGTCGGGAGGTGCTCGGGGAGGATCTGCGTCCGCACGACGACGGAGCTCTCGGCCGGAGGGGCGTCGCGCAGCTCCCGGTGGAGGCCCGCCAGCGTCACCGCGTCCGTGTAGAGGGTGCCCGCGCTCAGCAGCCCGAGCGCGCACGCGAGCAGCGACCACGACGCCAGGACGACCGGCCAGTCGGCACGGCTGCGCCGCAGCACAGCGGACCAGAGGCCGAGCGAAGCGGGCAGCGCAGGACTCCTCGGTGCGGCGGCGGACGAGGGCGATGGACGTGGGCATGCGGCCCGGCCGGGAGCCGCGCGGCGTCTCCCGACAATAACCCCCGGCGCCCTGAAAGGTTCCGGCGGCTACACTCCGCGCGAGCAGCCCAGGAGCACCAGCCCATGACCGTCGCCGCCGTCATCCTTGCCTCGACCCCGTCGTCCGCGCTCGCGGACGCGGACGGGACACCGGGCGCCCGCCGCCTGGCCGACGTCGCGTGGGCCGGCGGCGCTATGCCGGTCGTCGTGTGCTCGTTCGACCCCGGCGGCGCCGTCGCCACTGCCCTCGCCAACGCCGAGGTGACCCTCGTCGACCCGGTCGATCCCGCACGCGGCCCGGTCGGGCAGATCGTCAACGGGGTGGATGCCGCACGCCGGCTCGTCACCGACACGGACGCCGCGCTCGTCTGGCCCACGCGGCTCGCCTGGGTCGACGCCGAGACCGTCACCACGCTGATCGCGGCCCACGGCGAGGACCGCGCAGCGGTCGTCCGCCCGGCCTACCGCGGCGAGGCCGGCTTCCCGATCCTGCTTCCCATCGCCCATCTCGAGGCCTTCCGGGCGCTCGCCCTGGACCGCATGCCCGGCGACCTGTTCACCGACCTCGAGGCCACGGGCGTCCCGTTCCGCGTCGTCGAGAGCGGTGACCCGGGCGTGACCCACGACGTGTCCGTCGCCCGCGCGGACCTGCCACCCTACGACGGTCCGCCGGAGCCCGCCGGGACCCCCGAGTGGGGCGCCGCGGTCGCCGATGAGCCCGACGACGCGCCCGTCCCCGGGCCTGCCCGCCTGTCCGCCACGGATGCCGGGGCCTGATCTCCCAATCCCGATCCCCGGAGCCCCACCCGTGAGACGCCCCCGCCTGCGAACCGTCGGCATCGTCCTGCTCGTCATCGTCGCGCTCGCCGGCGCAGGGTGGCTGTGGTACACGCAGCCCCAGCCGCTCCTCCCCGAGGCAACCGCCTCGCTGGCCTCCACGCCCGAGGTCGTCTACACCGAGAACGAGGGCCGCCTCGAGTGGGCGCCGGCGGATGGCGACTACAGCACCGGGCTCGTGATCTACCCGGGCGGCAAGGTCCCCGCCGCGGGCTACGGGCCGCTTGCGCAGGCGATCGCCGCCGAGGGCTACCTCGCGATCATCACGCCGATGCCGTTCAACCTCGCCGTGTTCGGCGTCGGAGCCGCAGACGCGGCCCGCGCGGCGCACCCTGAGGTCGCGACGTGGGCGCTCGCCGGGCATTCGCTCGGCGGCTCGATGGCGGCCCAGTACGCGTCCGACCACCGCGACGAGATCGCCGGTCTCGCGTTCTGGGCGAGCTACCCCGCCACGGACCTCTCGACGGCACCCGTCTCGGTCGTGTCGATCTTCGGGACGCTCGATGCCGGCGCCGCCCGGATGTCCGGCCCGGAGGCGCAGGCGCCGCTCCCGGCCGACACGGTCTTCGTGCCGATCGAGGGCGGCAACCACGAGCAGATGGGCTGGTACACGGGCCAGCCGAACGACCCGCCCGCCACGATCTCGCGTGCGGACCAGCAGGCGCAGGTCGCGGCGGCGACGGTGACGATGCTCGACGGGATCTCCGCTACGGCGCCGTAGACCGCTCCGGGCCCGCAGTCACGGGCCACTCGCAGGCCGCCTGGGCGAGCGTCGTCCAGCGGTCGCCGTGCGCCCAGGTGACGGGGAAGTCCGTCGGGAGCGGCTCGTGGGCGCCGGACCAGGCGAACGCGAATCCCAGCGATCCCTCGGCCGCGGCGCCCACGATGGGCCGCGACCACCGGTCCCGCGTCGGCGTCGGCCTCGAGCAGCCGCCGGACCGTGACCCCGTCCACGGTCAGCGCTTCTCGGGGATCCCCACGAAGCGCAACCCGAGGTCCGCGTACTGGCCCTCCTCGGGCGCGGAGGGCGCCTCGAGCATCAGGTCCGACCCGGACTGCGTCTTCGGAAACGCCATGACCTCGCGGATGTTCGTCTGGTAGGAGAGGAGCGCGGCCCAGCGGTCGATGCCCAGCGCGATGCCGCCGTGCGGCGGGGCGCCGTACTCGAACGCATCGAGCATCGCGCCGAACCGCTCGCGCATCTGCTCGCGCGAGTAGCCCTGCAGGTTGAAGCTCCGGGCGAGCAGCTCCGGGTGCCAGATGCGCACGGACCCGCCGCCCAGCTCCCAGCCGTTCAGCGCGATGTCGTACTGCATCGCCTTGGCCCGGCCCGCCGGGTCCTGCGGCGTGCGGTCGTCGAGGTCGCCCGACGCCGTCGTGAGCAGGACCTCGTCCTCGGGGACGACGCCGCTGAACGGGTTGTGGGTCGCGTCCCAGCGATGGCCCTCCTCGTCCCACTGGTACATCGGGAAGTGGTGCACCCAGCAGTACGCGAGCTCTTCCGGGTCCGCGAGGCCCAGGCGGTTGCCCAGCTCGACGCGGAGGCGGCCCAGGACGTCGTTGGTCGTGTCGTGGCTGTCGGCGATCACCAGGATCAGGTCGCCCTCGGCGGCCCCGGCGGCGGCGAGGACCGCGGCCTGCGTCTCCGGCGAGAGGAACTTGGCGATGGGGCCGTGGAGCTCGCCGCCCGCGTGGACCGCGAGGTGGACCAGGCCACGGGCGCCAAAGCGCTTCGCCATCCCGGTCAGCTCGTCGATCTCGCGCCGGGTCGTGCCGCCGTGTCCGGCGACCGTGATGCCCTTGACACGGCCGCCCGAGTCGAGCGCCTCGTCGAACACGCGGAAGCCGCTGGCAGGCGACCCGTCCTCGGCGATGAGCGCCGGCGCCAGGTCGAACAGCTCCATCGCGTAGCGCAGGTCCGGCTTGTCGGAGCCGAAGCGCTCCATCGCGTCCTCATACTCGAAGACCGGGAACGGGACCTCGCGGATCGGGCGGTCGGGCGCGGTCGCCTTGCTGACCTCGATCACCATGTGCTCGATGAAGGCCATGACCGTCGCCTCGTCCACGAAGCTCATCTCGAGGTCGAGCTGCGTGAACTCCGGCTGGCGGTCGCCGCGCATGTCCTCGTCGCGGAAGCAGCGGGCGATCTGGAAGTAGCGGTCGATGCCCGCGACCATCAGCAGCTGCTTCATCTGTTGGGGGCTCTGCGGCAGGGCGTAGACCGTGCCCGGCTGGAGGCGGCTGGGGACGATGAAATCGCGGGCGCCCTCGGGGGTGCTCTTGATCAGGTTGGGCGTCTCGACCTCGACGAAGCCCGCCGCGAAGTGCATCTCGCGGATCGCCTGGACGAGATTCGAGCGGAGGACCAGACGCTTGGCCATAGCCTCGCGGCGGATGTCCAGGTAGCGGTACTTGAGACGCAGGCTCTCGTCGATCTGGGCCTCGGGGTCGTTAACGTAGAACGGCGGGGTCTTCGCCTCGGACAGGATCTCGACCTCGGTCGTCTGGAGCTCGATCTCGCCGGTGGGGAGCTTCTGGTTCTCGGTCCCCGGCAGGCGCCTGGCGACCGGCGAGGTCGAGCTCCAGGTGACGAGCCTCGAGATTCTCAACGAGGCGAAGACCCCGCCGTTCTACGTCAACGACCCAGAGGCCCAGATCGACGAGAGCCTGCGGCTCAAGTACCGCTACCTGGACA
>JANNHX010000695.1:0-9484 GCA_031404615.1 Chloroflexota bacterium | reverse complement strand
CACCTGTGCCATCGACGCCGCTGCCATCGGGCGGTCGTCGAACGAGGCGAACAGCACGGACACAGACTGTCCGGTATCCTCCTCGATGATCTGGCGCGCAGCCGCAACCGGGCCGACTTGCGAGCATGGTCATCTATCGATTGTCGATGGCTTTCAATCGACGGTCAATAGGTCACGTGGCATCCGGCGGTTTCATGACCAAGCGACATCGTCCCTCGGAACTCCGTCGCCTAGAGCTGAACCATCCTGGGTTCCGTGGAGACGCGGCGGATTGGATTCACGCAGCCTGAGTGGTCGCCTGACGCTGACGGTAGGCCGCCTCATGCCGCTCGTCGCGGTCCCTGCCGCCCGGTTGCAGGGCTCCTCCGCCGTGGTGGTAGATTCCGTCCCAGAGCCTTCGGGGCAGGGTGCGATTCCCGACCGGTGGTAGGGTCCCGCGAGATCGGGACGAGCCCACGAGCGGCGCCGCGGCACACAGCTCGCGACGTGCAGCAGATCCGAGGCCCGGCGTCAGCCGGGCCGGCCGGAGCCGACGGTACAGTCCGGATGAGAGAAGGCCGGGCCCATGCACGGGCCGATGTCGACCGTGCACGTGCGCCGTCCGCCCCGTCGTGCCGTGGCTGCTGACGGAGGTGTGCGATGACGACGGTCCCGGAGCCCGCGCCCATGGCGTCTCCGGTCGCCTCGTTCCCCGCACCCGGTACCGTCCGCGTTCACCAGCCCGGCGCCGGCATCCGCATCGACGGCGTCTCGCTCACGTTTCGCGGCGCCCGGACGACGCACGTCCTCGACGCGGTGGACCTGGACATCCGCCCCGGCGAGGTGATCGCGCTCATCGGCCCCAACGGCTGCGGCAAGAGCACGCTCCTGCGCGTCCTCGCGGGCCTCATCTCGCCCGACGGCGGCGGCGTCGCGCTGGACGGCGACCCGGTGACGGGCCCCGACGAGCGGGTGGGCCTCGTGTTCCAGGAGCCGCGCCTCCTCGCCTGGCGCACGGCGGAGCAGAACGTCCGCTTCCCGATGGAGCTCGCCGGCTGGTCGAAGGAGCGCCAGCACGCCCGCGCCGACGACCTCCTCGGCCTCGTGGGCCTGCGCGAGTTCGCGCCCGCGAAGCCGTCGACGCTGTCGGGCGGCACCCGCCAGCGGGTCTCGATCGCCCGGGCGCTGGCGCTGGAGCCCCGCGTCCTGCTCCTCGACGAGCCGTTCAGCGCCCTCGACGCCCTGACCCGCGAGCGCTTCAACCTCGAGCTGCTGCGGCTCTGGGAGCGCACCGGGACGACGATCGTCATGGTCACCCACTCGATCCCCGAGGCGATCGTCCTCGCCGACCGGGTCGTGGTGATGTCGCCGCGCCCGGCGCGGGTCGTCGCCGACATCGCGGTGGGGCTGCCGCGACCCCGCCGCCTCACTGACCTGGACTCGGCCCTCGTCTCGTCGATCGCCGCCGACGTGCGCGCCCACCTCGTTGACCTGACCGATGACCGGATCGCGATGGCGGAGGCGGCGACCGCGGTCACCCCCGGCGCCCGGCCCGGCACGAAGTCCCACCACGCCGACACGGAGCCCGGGACGCCCGCCTGGTTCGACCCGTTCCGGCCGGAGGACGAGGCATGAGCGAGCTCGGGGCCGCCCCGGCCGCTCCGACTGCCCCGGTCACCCAGGCCGCCATCGCCGCCGTGCCGGGTCCGGTGCGTCGCCGGCGCGCCTTCGACGTCGCCTGGCCCATCGCGCTCAGCCTCATGGTGTTCGTCGTCGCCTGGCAGCTCGTCGTCGCGATCTCGGGACTGCCGCCGTACATCCTCCCCGGGCCCCTCACGGTCGCCCAGCGCTTCGTCAAGGCCTGGACCGACGGCACCATGTGGCCGCACGTCGCCCAGACCATGGTGGAGATCCTGCTCGGGTTCGCCATCGGCGCGGCCGTCGCGCTCGCGGTCGGCGTCCTGCTCGCCCGCTCGCGCCTCGCCGAGCGGCTCCTGAGCCCCTACCTCGTCGCGGCCCAGGCCACGCCGGTTCTGGCGCTGGCGCCGCTCATCGTCCTGTGGTTCGGCAACGGCCTGTCGTCCAAGCTCGTCATCACGACGCTCATCGTCTTCTTCCCCGTCGCCGTCGCCACGATGGTCGGCATCCGGAGCGTTGACCCGCGCCTCCTCGAGATGGCGCACAGCTTCCGCGCGACCGGCTGGCAGACCATCGCCCGCGTCGAGGTCCCGGCTGCCCTGCCGGCGATCCTGGGCGGGATGCGCGTCGGCGTCACCCTCGCCGTGATCGGCGCGATCGTCGGCGAGTGGGCCGGCGGCGAGAAGGGCCTTGGCGTCCTGATCAACATCGCGCGCGGCTCCCTGTTCGACATCCCGTTAATGTTCGCCGCCCTCGCCCAGCTCGCGCTCATCGGCGTGAGCCTGTACCTCGTGATGGTCCTCATCGAGCGCCGCCTGGTCGGCGACCGATGATCCGCGTCCCAGCAGCCCGGAGGATCCAGAAGCCCGTGACCCAGCGACCCCGCCACCTCGCCATCGCCGCCCTCGCCGCCGCCGCCGTCCTGGTCGTGGCGGCCTGCGGCAGCTCCGCCCCGTCCGTTGCCCCATCGGCCGCGCCCGCGTCCGTCGCACCCTCCACGGCCGGCGCGTCCTCGGCCCCGAGCGACACTCCCGCCACGCCGTCGGCGGCCCCGGTCGAGCTCGTCGTGGGCCTCGGCTACATCCCGAGTGTCCAGTTCGCGCAGTTCTACCTCGCCGACCAGGCGGGCTACTACGCCGACGCCGGGCTCAAGGTCACGCTCCAGAACAAGATCGACCCTGACCTGATCACGCTGCTCGGGCAGGGCGCCGTGGACATCGGCTCGGGCGACGGCACGTCCGTGATCCCCGCCGTCAGCCAGGGGATCCCGGTCGTCTACACCTCGACCATCTACGGCCAGTTTCCGGCGGTCGTCATTGCGAAGGCGGGCTCCGGCATCACGAAGGCCGCCGACCTCCGGGCCAAGAAGATCGGCATCCCGGGCCGCTACGGCACCAACTGGGTGATGCTCCAGGCGCTTCTCAAAGGCGCCGGGCTGACCGTCGACGACGTCAGCATCGTCGAGTTCCCGGACTTCGCGCAGGCGACGGCGCTGCAGCAGGGCCAGGTCGACGCGGCGACCGGCTTCGCCAACAACGAGCCCATCCAGCTCAAGAACGCGGGGATCGAGCCGGTGGTGCTCACGGTCGACGACGTCGTGCCGCTGCCCGGCCCCGGACTCGTGACCGGGACGAAGACCCTCGAGACCAAGGCCGATGCGCTGCGGGCGTTCACCGCCGCGACGCTCGACGCGATGACCCAGATCACGAACGACCCCCAGTCCGGTCTCGATGCGACCTTCGCGGCGGTGCCGGACCTGGCGCAGAACGCCGACCTGCAGCGCCAGATCCTCGACGCGACGATCGCGGCCTGGAAGAACCAGCGGACCGGCGCGGCGCTCGGGTCGATCGACACAGATGGCTGGACGAAGTCGCTCGCGTTCATGACGGAGCTGGGCCTGGTCCCGAACCCGGTCACGGTCGAGCAGCTGGTGAACACGTCGCTGCTGCCGTAGGGGTTGCGTGGCCCCGCAACCGGCCCATTGGCCCGGCTGGCACGGCCTGCTTGGCCCGGCTGGCACGGCCTGGAGCCAGATCGGGGTGGTGCTGCAGGGCTCACCGCAGGATCGACGCGTTCTGGGCCGAGCTCTGCACGCCAGGTGGCGATCTGGCACCCAGCTGAGCCACGGTGCGGTCGGAGGAGCGCTGAGCCCGCTTCGCCGCGCTCGACGGGCGCGAACCCCGACACCCGGTAGAGTTGGAGTCGGGCCCGTAGCTCAGCGGTAGAGCAGGGGACTTTTAATCCCTTGGTCCTGGGTTCGAATCCCAGCGGGCTCACCAGGATCGATCGGCGCCGGGCGGGCGCCTCAGCCTCAGCCCTCGCGGTTCGCCAGGTAGGCCGGGAACCGGCGGATCACACCCTCCCGGGGCGGATCCGGGAAGTCCGCCTTCACGACTCCGATCCACTGCCCCAGGCTCTCTCGGGCCTCGCGCAGCGCATCCGCCCGGGTCGTCATCACGGCGGCCCGCAGCGGCACCACCGGCAGGTCGGGCCCGATCCTCCGCGACGCCTCCGCCCATCGCCCGAGCAGCTCGCGCATCCGCTGCTCGAGCCCGGTCGCCTTTGGTGCCCCGATGACGAGGAACTCGTCGCCGCCGTCGCGGATCGTGCGTGACTCCGGGAGCGAGCGCAGCTGGGCCGTGAGCCGGGCGAGCAGCTCGTCGCCGGCGGCCTGACCGTGCGCGGTGTTCCAGGCGCCGAAGTCCGCCAGGTCGAGGAAGACGATCTCGACTGGGGCACCCGCGAGCCCGGGGATGACCCCCGAACAGGCGGGCGTCCACGAGGTAGGCCTCGTAGCGGGGGACGCTGACGCGACCGTCGATCATCCACGGCGGCACGTGCGGCCAGCGGAAGCGCTCGCGGAACGGCCTCTGGCTCCAGGCCGCGAAGGACAGCAGCTCGCCGGCGACCCACGGCCACTCCGGACCGATGAGCGTCGGCCGGCCGCCGGTCCCGCGTACCAGCGACTCCAGCACGTCCAGCACGCTCGTCGGGTCGAAGCCCGGGTCGAGGTTGCCCATGAGCTCGGCGACGGCGAGCGTCGTGAGGATGTCCGACTCCTGGCCCGGGTCGCCCCAGCCGCCATCGGCGCGGCGCTGGTCGTACAGCCACTCGACGGCGGGGGATACGACCTCTATCCCGTCGCCGATGCGCGCGGCCGCCGACGCGAGGTGAGCCGTCGCGGAGGGCATCGGGGTGTCGAAGAAGGGGAACGTCCGCCCCCGGACGAGGCCGCCCGTCCGCCCGGTGCGCGCCGCATACCGCGAAGCCACGGCCGTCATGAGCCCGCGCACTCGCGTGAGCGCCCTCGGTCGCCGCGCGAACGTCCAGAGCATGAACGTGTCGGCCCAGGCGTCCAACCCCAGGACGTGCCGTGCGATGTCGTCCTCGAGCGTCGGCGTGGCCTCCTCGAGGAGCCGCCGTGCGCGCGCCGCGATCACGCTGTCCGCTCCGCGGGTCAGGCGCTCCAGCCACTCGACGTGCTCGACGAGGACGAGCGGGGTCCAGAGGCGGTTCGCGTGATCCGCCGGGTGACGCTCCGCGAACTCCGTCTCGACCGGGCGCCAGTGCTGCCGCGCCTCGACCGGGAGCCAGCCGCCGATCGGGAAGCTCCAGCGGTAGCGCCGCGCCCCGCCGCGCCCGCCGATCTGATTCGCCTCGAGCTGGTCGAGCAGCGGCCGGGGGTCCGCGGGACGCCCCTTCGCCGCAGCCCAGCGCAGGACGGCGGGCCGGAACGGGCTGTCGTGCTGTCCGGTGGCGAGCTCCTCGTCGAGGAGGCGATCGAGGTGGTCGAGCCAGGTGGCGGGCATGCGGTCGATCCTCGGGGCGGGAGGCCCACGGGGCCATGGTCCGATCGGCACCGTTGCAGGGGTCCGCAGGCCATGATGGTCCCACCCTGGGGCGAGTGGCTAGCGGGCCTCGATCGAGCGCTTGGAGAGGCCGAGGAAGTAGCCGTCGATGGCGGTCTTCGGCGACTCGTCGGGCTTCGCAGCCGCGCCGAGCGTCACGAACAGCGGCGCGAAGTGCTCGACCGTCGGGTGCGCGTAGGGCATGCCCGGCGCCTTCTCGCGGAATGCGAACAACGTGTCGAGGTCGCCGCGGTCCAGCGCCTCGGCGGCCCAGCGGTCGAACTCCATCGACCATGTCGGCGCGCCCGGGCGCCCGTCCCAGTACTCGCCGATGAACGGCAGGCCGTGGGTCAGAAAGCCGGACCCGACGACCAGCACGCCCTCGTCGCGGAGCGGGGCGAGCCGCCGCCCGATCTCGAACAGGTGCGCGGGGTCCAGGTCCGGCATTGACATCTGGAGCACGGGGACGTCCGCGTCGGGGTACATCGCCATCAACGGGACCCAGGCGCCGTGGTCCAGGCCGCGCGTCGGACGGTCGAGGATGGGCTCGCCCGCGGGCATGAGCGACTTGACCGACGCCGCGAGCTCCGGCGCGCCGGGGGAGCGGTACTGGAGCCGGTAGAAGCGCTCGGGGAAGCCGTAGAAGTCGTAGACGAGCGGCACGGTCGTCGTGGCCCCGATCGCCATGGGCGCGGTCTGCCAGTGGGCGCTGACCATGAGGATGGCCTTGGGCTTCGGCAGGTTCGCGGACCAGCCGGCGAGCTCCTCCATCCAGAGCGGATCGTCCAGGAGCGGCGGCGCGCCATGGCCCAGGTACAGGGCCGGGAGCGGATCCGAGCCGGCCCAGGGGGTGGGCTCGGACGCGGTGGGCTGGGGGTCGGTCATGGGCGCCGGTTCTCCGGGGGACGACGGGTGTGGGGAACGGTAGACGGAGACGCCCGGCGACGCAACGCGCGGCCGGGCGTGCTCTGCCGGGGACGCGGATCAGGCCGCCGCGGGGAGCGAGGCGGGGGGCGGGGCGACGAGCGCGTAGGCCGTGTTCCATGCGCCACCGGTCAGCATCTGGAGGCGGATGTTGAGCCAGGCCATCGCCTCGAGCTCGCGGGCCGCGGCAAGCGGGCCGACGTGGATCGGGCGGAAGCCGATGGCGGACGACAGGCCGCAGACCGCGTCCTTCGCCGTCTCGTCGTCCGTGGCGAAGAGGTGGTCGAGCTGTGTGCCGTGGGCGGCCGGGTTGGCGGTGTTGCCGGCGAACAGGGTGTTGAAGCCCTTGGCGACCCTCGCGCCCGGGAGCGCGGCGGCGATGCCCTCTGCGCCCGACGGGCCACCCTCGGTGGCGAGGCCGGAGTAGTCCGCCTTGAGCGGATTGGTCGCGTCGATGACGACCTTGCCGGCGATGACCGGGGCGATCTCGGCGGTCACGTCCGGGATGGCGCCGTACGGGACGGCGAGCACGACGATGTCGGCGCCGGCGACGGCGTCCCGGGCGGACGCGGCTGCCGTTGCCCCGGCCTGCGCGGCGACGGCCTGCGTCCTGGCGGTGTCCCTGGCGGCGTACACGACCGCATAGCCGGCCTTCGCGGCCGCCGCGCCGAGCGCGCCGCCGACGTTGCCTGTCCCGATGATGGCGATGGTGGTCACTGGATCGAACCCTCCGGGGAACGCTGGGGTCGCGCTCCTTGACGTTTTGCTGCTGGCAAATCACTATTGCCTTCAAGCGAACTCTGACACGAAGTAGGCCAGAGGTCAAGAGGGTTGTCTGTGGATAAACTCGAACCCGCGGCTCCGCGCGTCTCCGTGGGGCGCGAGGTGCGGCGCTGGCGCCAGTCGCGCGCCCTGACGCTCGCGCAGGTGGGTGAGCGCAGCGGCCTCAACGTCGGCTACCTCAGCCAGATCGAGAACGAGAAGGCCGTGCCCTCGCTTGAGGCGCTCACGACCATCGCGAGTGCGCTGGACGTTCCGCCGGCCTGGCTCCTGCTGGACTCGTCGCAGCCGCCCCGGGTCGTGCGCGCCGCGGACCGGCCGCGGACCGAGGGCCCGGGGGGAACCGTCCTCACGGAGGTCGATGCGGGTACCTCGCGCGACGTCTGCATCCTCGAGGCGATCGTGCCCCCCGGCACCGGGACCGGCGTCCACGCCCACCAGGGGGATGAGCACCACCTCGTCCTGGCCGGCCGCTGGCGCCTGACCCAGGGAGGGCACTCCTTCGATCTGGGGCCGGGCGACTACATCGCGTGGGACCCGACCAATCCCCACGACGTCGAGAACATCGGCGACGAGCCCGGCCGTATCCTCGTCATCTACCCCCGCCACGGACGCCGCACCGGCGCCGGCGACCATGGAGGCCGCGCATGAGCACCACCGCCGCGCCCGAGACCCTCAGTGTCCTCGTCACCGGCGCCACCGGGCCGGCCGGCCGCGCCGTCGCGCGGCGGTTCGCGGACGATGGCGCGCGGGTCGCGTTCAGCGGCTCGGACGAGGTGCGGCTGGCCGGTGTCATCGGGACCCTCGGGCTGGCGGCGGACCGCGGCCTCGCCGTGCCCGGCGACCTCACGGATCACGAGGCGACCCGGCGGGTCATCGCGGCCGTTGAGGCCGCGTTCGGACGGGTCGACGTCCTCGCCCACCTCGTGGGCGGCTGGGCCGGCGGCACGGCCGTCGCGGACCTGGACCACGCCGAGGTTCGCTCGATGCTGGACCAGCACCTGTGGACCACGCTCAACGTCCTCCAGGCGGTCCTGCCCGGCATGACGGCCCGTGGCTTCGGGCGCGTGGTGGCGGTGTCGTCGCCCTTCGCCACGACCCCCGGGCCGCGCGGCGCGAGCTACGCGATGGCGAAGGCCGCCGAGGAGGTCCTCCTGCGCTCGGTCGCGCGCGAAGCGGCCGGCGACGGCGTCACGGCGAACATCCTCCTGATCCGGACGCTGGACGACGACCGGTCGCGGGCCGCCCGGCCCAACGCGAAGACCGCCGGCTGGACGACGCCCGAGGAGCTCGCCGACGCGATCGCCTGGCTCGCCTCCCCCGCGGCCGCCGCGGTCAACGGGCAGCGGATTCCGCTCGACGGGCGCGGCTGAGGCGGCCGCGGCTGAGCCCGGGCGCGGCGCTTGCCCGGGCAGGCGCCAGGGTCGCGAGGCGCGCCGTGAGTCTCGTGTGGATGAGATCCGGGGAGCCCACGCAGAGCTCATGCCGGATTCCGGTCGTCTGGCGCTCGAGCCGTGCGGCAGCCTCCGCGATCTCATCCACAGCTGGATCGGCGGCACCGTGGGAGTTGCCCGGCCCCGCCGTGGCGGGGGTCAGCGTCCCCGGAGACGCCCCAGGAGCGACCGTGCCGAGCGCGGCGCCCGAACGCGGGCCGCGAGCCCGGTCGCCAGTGCCGCGTACTCCGCGGGCCGGTTGTAGCGCTGGGCGCTGATCCGGATGAGCGCGGTCGTCGGGCCGCCGCCGGGCCGGCAGGCGGCCTTCACGGGGAACGTCAGCACCGGGACCTCGATGCGGTCCTCGTCGAACAGGGCGGCCTGGAGGCGCTGCGCCGCGGCCGGCGTCGGGCTCACCGTCGGCAGAGGGATCGCCGCCATCGAGCCGAGCATCGTGTCCGGGGCGGGCGGCGGCAGCTCAAGCGCGGCACACAGCCGGTCGCGGCCCACGCGCGCCAGCGCCGCGTTCTCGGCCAAGAGCCCGGACCAGCCGTCCTCGTGGAGCCCGCCGACGTACCGGATCGCCGCCGCCATCGCGAGGTAGGCGGACGGGTCGGACGTCCCGGTCCAGTCGAAGGAGCGGCGGTAGCGCGATCGATCGGTCCGGTCGTCGTTCGCGCCGTGCGAGGTCACGAGTGGCCGGATCCCCGCCCGGAGGTCGGCACGGACATGGAGGACCCCCGAGCCCTTGGGCCCGCACAGCCACTTGTGCCCGTTGCCGGTCCAGTACGCCGCCCCGAGCGCCTCGAGGTCCAGCGCCAGCATCCCGGGCGCGTGCGCCCCGTCGACGAGCGTGTCGACGCCCCTGCGGTCCAGCTCGCG
>JANNHX010000694.1:0-3031 GCA_031404615.1 Chloroflexota bacterium | reverse complement strand
GGCCCGCGTACATGACGATGACGTTCTCCACCATCTCCGCGATGACGCCGAGGTCATGCGTGATGAGGATCAGCGCCGCGCCCGTCCGCTCCTGGATCGCGCGGAGCAGCTCCATGATCTGGGCCTGCACCGTGACGTCGAGGGCGGTCGTCGGCTCGTCCGCGATGAGCAGCTTGGGGTCACAGGAAAGCGCCATGCCGATCATGACGCGCTGGCGCATGCCACCCGAAAGCTCGTGCGGGTACTGCTTCGCGCGCCGCTCGGGGCTGGGGATGCCGACGAGGCGGAGCATCTCCACGGCTCGGTCGCGCGCCTCGCGTTCCTTGACCTTCATGTGGACCTGGACCTGCTCCGCGATCTGGTCCCCGACCGTGAAGACCGGGTTCAGGCTCGTGAGCGGCTCCTGGAAGATCATGGCCATCTCGTGGCCGCGGATCTTCCGCATCTCGTTCTCGGGCATCGACAGGAGCTCGCGGCCGTCGAACCAGGCCTCGCTGTCGGCGCCGATCTCGGCAGGCGGGATGTCCAGCAGCCGCATGATCGTCAGCGCGGTCACGCTCTTGCCGGACCCGGACTCGCCCACGATGCCGAGGGTCCTGCCCTTGCCCAGCGAGAAGCTGATGTCGTCCACGGCCGGGACGGTGCCGTCCATGACCTTGAAGTAGGTCTTCAGGTTCCGGACGTCCAGGAGAATGTCGTCCGGGGGCGGCTCCCCGATGCCGGAACGGATCGTCGATGTCTCGGTCATGCGCGGGACCTCGGGTCGAAGGCGTCGCGCAGTCCGTCACCGACGAAGTTCACCGCGAGCACCGTGACGATGATCGCGAGACCCGGGAACAGCGGCCACCACCAGTTGCCGAGCGCGATGAACTGCAGGCCGCCGGAGAGGATGTTGCCCCAGGTGGGCGACGTGGGGTCGACGCCGAACCCGAGGAAGCTCACGAACGCCTCGGAGATGATGTTGCCGGCCACGAGCAGCGACGCCGCCACGACGATCGGGCTGAAGGCGTTGGGCAGGATGTGCCGGAAGATGATCCGCCGGTCGCTGACGCCGACGGCTGTGGCCGCCTCGACGAACTCGCGTTCCCGGATCGACAGGAAGAGGCTCCGGACGAGGCGACTGACGCCCATCCAGGAGAAGAGCCCGAAGATGATGATCACGACCATGACCGTCCCGTTGCCGAGGAACTTGCTGGCGACGAGGATGACGAACAGGGTCGGCAGGCTGAGCATGACGTCGACGAGGCGCATCAGGGCGTTGTCGACGATGCCGCCCGCGAAGCCGGCGATGGAGCCGACGAGCGTGCCGATGAACACGCCGATCGCCATCGACGAGAAGCCGATCAGCAGCGAGGTGCGCGCGCCGTTGATGACGAGCGTGAGCACGTCGCGCTGCAGACCGCCGGTCTCCCCCATCGGGTGCGTGAGACCGCGTGCGTCGCAAGACTTCGTGGCGGCGTCCCAGAACGTGCAGAAGGGCGGCCGCCCCTGCAGGACGACCTGGTCCGGATGGGGGATGTCCGTGAAGCTGAACGGCAGCAGGATGGGGCCGATGATCGCGGTCAGGATCAGCGCTGCGATGATCCCGAGGCCGATCAGGGCCAGCTTGTGCTTGCGGAACTTCCGCCAGGCCAGCTGCCACTGGTTGAGCGATTTGAGGCCGACCTCGTAGTCCTCGGCCTGCGTCGGGTCCGGATCGACGATCTCGGGCTGCGCGGAGAGGCCACCGGCCGGCTGCTCGATGTTCTGGGCCATTGGTGACCTCAGTACTTGATGCGGGGATCGACGATCCCGTACGCGATATCGGCCAGGAGGTTCGCGAGCACCACCATGACCGATGTCACGAGCAACACGCCCATCAGGATGGGGTAGTCGAACTCGCGGGTCGCGTCGATGGTGAGCTTGCCGATGCCGGGCCACGAGAAGATCGTCTCGGTCACGATCGCGCCGGTGAACAGGAACGGGATCTCGAGGCCGATGTTGGTGATGACGGGCAGGAGCGCCGGCCGCAGCGCGTGCTTGAAGTTCACGGCACGCGACGGCAGGCCCTTGGCCTTCGCGGTGCGGACGTAGTCCTGGCCGAGCGACTCGAGCATCGAGGCGCGCACGAACCGGCTGTCACCGGCGATGTTGACCACGACGAGCGTGACAACCGGCAGGATCAGGTGCCGCCCGATGTCCAGGATCGCCTGGATCGGCTTCTCACCGAAGTACACCCAGTACTTGTCGGAGCCGAACGGGGGCGAGAGACGCGTCTCGGTCATGCCGCCCGCCGGGAGCCAGTTCAAACCCGGGCCGCTGAAGATGAAGATCAGCATGATGCCGAGCCAGAAGGTGGGCATGGCGAAGCCCACGTAGCTGAACACCGTGCTGGCGTTGTCGAACAGCGAGTAGCGCTTGATGGCCGCGTAGACGCCCATGGTCACGGCGACCACGAGCCACACGACGAGCGCGACGCCCGCGAGGATGAAGGTTGGAAGGGCCGCGCGGATGATGCGGTCCTCGACCTTCTCGCCCGAGTTGATCGAGTAGCCGAAGTCGCCGTGGAGGACGCCGTTCGTGGCGCCGCTGATGACCTCCGGCAGGAAGTTCGGCAGGCCCGTGGGGCCCAGGAAGGCGGCCGGCGTCGGCAGGGAGCCGAACATCGTGCCCTCGGTCTCGGGGTTGCAGAGCCCCATCCAGCGGCAGTACTGGATCGGGATGGGCTGGTCGAGGCCCCAGGCCTTGATGAACTTGTCCTTCTGCTCCTGGGTGATCCGCGGGTTGTTCGCGAACTTCGCCTCCGGCCCACCGGGGGCCGCGAGCAGGATCCCGTACACGACGACCGTGATCCCGAACAGGACGGGGATCGCCTGGAGCACGCGTCGGATCACGAATTTGGTCATCGGCGTTCGGCCTCAGCCCTTGCGTCTCTCGTTTTGAGTGGACATGGGACGGTACCGGCTGGACCGTCCGAAGGTTGCGCGACCGTACACCCTGGCGCGCAACGGTGCCGGGCAGTACGACGGGGCGGCCGGGTTCCGGGCGCCCC
>JANNHX010000693.1:0-1979 GCA_031404615.1 Chloroflexota bacterium | reverse complement strand
GCCGCCGATGCGGGCGACGTCCGCGGCAAAGGTGGTGCCATCCGCGGTGGCGAGCAGCGCCTCGAGCGTCCAGTACTCGCGGGCGGTGAAGGCACGGATCTCGCGCTCCCGCTCGACGACCATCCGGACCGCGACGGACTGGACGCGGCCGGCGGAGAGGCCGCCGCGAACCTTGCGGGAGAGCAGCGGGCTCAGCGTGTAACCCACGAGCCGGTCCACGATCCGCCGGGTCTGCTGGGCGTCCACGAGGTGCTTGTCGATGTCCCGCGGCGCGGCGAAGGCCGCCCGGATGGCACCTTCGGTGATCTCGCTGAACGTGACGCGGCTCGTCTTGGCGGCCGGCACGTGGGCGGCCTCCGCGACGTGCCAGGCGATCGCCTCGCCCTCGCGGTCGAGGTCGGTGGCGAGGTAGACGCGCTCAGCGCCCTTCGCCGCCTTCTCGATGGCGGAGACCTGCTTGCGGCGGTCGTCGGGGATGACGTAGTCCGGCGCGAAGTCGTGGTCCACGTCAACGCCGAACTTGCCCTTGCCCGGGTTCTCCGGCAGATCACGGACGTGGCCGTACGAGGCGAGGACCTGGTAGTCCGAGCCGAGGTAGCGCTCAATCGTCCGCGCCTTGGCGGGCGACTCCACGATCACGAGGTTCTTGGGCATGGCGGCGCGGAGTGTAGCACCGGCCCCTTGCGTGTCCCTCATCCCGGCGCGAGCCGGGCGCCCGCCCCTAGATGTCGCGGATGCGCTGGAGGAAGTCCTCGTCGATGTCCAGGTCGATCTCGGGCTCGGGGTCGGCGTCCGGCTCGGGGTCGGGGTCGAACGTCGCCCCGCCGTCACCCAGGGCGATGGGCAGCCGCCTCTCGGGGTCGAACAGTTCGGACTCGGCGTGGCCGCCGGCGGCCGCGAACCCGGGCGCGTGGCCTGGCACCGACCCGGCCGTGGCGAGGTGCTTCGCCACCTCTGCGTTCGGGACCTCGAGGAACCGGATGTGCAGGTTCGGGAAGAAGAACGTCGAGTCGGTGCGGTCGATGAAGATCGGCTTCTTGCCGTCGATCATGCGGACGTTCGTGCAGACGAGGCCGACATCGGCCGGGCTCGGCACGCTGAACAGGTCGGCGAGCAGCGGCTGCTCGTTGGAGATGTGGATGACGACGTTACGGATCACGTCGCCATCCTCGCGGAGGTGGCGCGTCCCGTCCCCGGCTCGATGGTCCCACCCCGGGGATGGCCCAAGGGGTGTAGAAGTCGATCGCTGACCGCTCGTGGTGCGCCCGGGATGCGGGCGGCGTCCGGGGTCCCGTGATCGCCATATGCATCAGGATCGGCCCTCCTACGCAGGGCCCGGGACCCGAAAACCGGGTTTCGTCACGCGATCCCCGCGCGGAGACGGCGAATCTGATGCAGATCGCAATCAGGACGGGCCTGGGCGGGCTTGCGCGGGCCTGGGGAGCTAAGGGGTGTAGAAGTCGATCACGAGGCGAACGCGACCGCCCGCCACCCAGACGCCGATGCCGACCTGCTTGAACCGGGCATCCATCAGGTTGCGGTAGTGGCCGCCGTTGTACGGCCGCTCGCTCTGGAAGTACCGGTGCGACCCGAGCACGGACGAGAACGCGCTGCCCGACCGGCAGCCCAGGTTCTCGCCCCAGCGGTAGCTCGTGTAGCCCGCACGGCGCAGCCGGTCGCCCGGGTTGCCACCGACGAAGTGGGAGCAGATGTTGCGGGTCGCGAGGAGCTTTGCGTACGGGCGCGAGACCCGGCTGCTGATCCCGGCATTGCGCACGAGCGGCGCAACGGCGCGGCCTCCCGGCGAGGAGCAGCCGCCCGTGGACGTCACCCAGCCGCCGGTCCGCGTGCAGTTCATGAGCTCGAGGTAGTAGGACTCGACGCCGGACCAGCTGCCGGCGACCGCGCCGCCACCGCCACCCCTCGAGATGGGCTTGGTGACCGGCTTGGGCCTGGTGACCGGCTTGGGCCTGGTGACC
>JANNHX010000692.1:0-31115 GCA_031404615.1 Chloroflexota bacterium | reverse complement strand
AGCGCTCTATCAACTGAGCTACAGGCCCGTGAGGGTCGAGACCCGCACCTTCAGCTCGAGCGTCGTCTACCTCCGCTACCGCGTGGCGAGATAGCCGGCTCGTCCGCCGGGCGGGGACGGCCGCTTCGTGTGCCCGAAGGGCCGCGCGCCGCACTGCCGGCGGTGAACCCTCGACCTCGCATGTTCCCTTCGTGCCGGCCTACCCCTGGGCGACGATCGTGACCGTGCCCGTCGACCCATCGACGAACAGGATCAGGGCCGACAGGTAGCCCTGCGGCAGGCCGGGCAGCACGATCTGGCCGTTGATCGCGACCTCCCAGCCGGCCCGCCCGTCGCGGGTGGCGGCCTTGACCTCGCTGATCGCGACATCCTGCGGGACGGCGCCGCCCTCGTGGGGTGCGGCGAGGAAGAAGTCCGTCGCCGCCTTCCGCGCCCCGGACTCGTCCATCGGCGTCCCGCACGCAGCCACGGCCGCCACCGCGAGCAACATCACCGCCACCAGGACCGCGAGCCGCCTCATGCCATGGCCGCCCGCAGCTCGGGCAGGCGTTCGATGGTCTCGAGGTCCCACGGCGTCCGGAGGATCATGACCGGGTGGCCGAAGCCGACGTCGGCGAGGGCCTGCAGAGCCGCTGCGACCTCCTTGATCGTGCCCGCCGCGTCGAGGCGCTCCTCGCCGTCGATCGGGCAGTGGACGCCCACCCAGCCCGCCCAGGCACGCTCGGCCTCGGCGCGGGTCGGCCGGATCACGATGTTGACGTTGACCGTCCGCTCGATCTCGCGATGGTCGCGTCCGACGACATCGCAGGCCCCGCGCAGGATCGCGTCGGCGGCAGCCAGCTCATCGGGCGACCCGTAGGCGTTCCACAGGTCGGCACAACGGGCGACCATCGGGATCGCCTTCCTGGGCCCGCTGCCGCCGATGAGGATCGGGAGGCGGGCCTGGATCGGCCGCGGGGCGCACAGGGCCTCGTCGAACTGGTAGAAGCGCCCCTGGTGGCTGATCGTCTCGCCGTCCAGCAGCCGGCGGATCAGCGGCACGGCCTCGCCGAGGCGGTCCAGCCGCTCGCCGGGGCCGGCCCCGAAGTCGCACCCGAACGCCTCGTGCTCGCGAGCGAACCAGGCCGCGCCGAGGCCGAGGATCATGCGTCCGCCGCTGACGTGGTCGAGCGTCGTCGCCATCTTGGCCACAAGGCCCGGGTTGCGGAGGGTGTTGGCGACGACCATGTGGCCGAGGCGGGGCCGCTCCGTGATCGCGGCGATCGCGGCGAGCGTCGTCCAGCCCTCCAGCTTGGGGCTGTGCCAGTCGCCCTCGTCGCACAGGAGGTGGTCGTCGATCCAGAGGTCGTCGAAGCCGGCCGCCTCGCAGCGGAGCACCGCGTCGCGGAGCTCCGGCCAGCCCGTCCGCTGCACCCAGAACCCGGCCCCGAACCGCATCGCCATAGAGCATTTGCCTCCTCGCCCGTATCGTAGGCGCGTGGCACCCGTCCCGAACCCCGACTCCGCCGTCCCGCCCGCCTTGCGCGACACGCTGCTGGCCTGGTACGACCTGACCGGGCGCGCGCTCGCCTTCCGCGCGACCGCGGATCCGTATGCCGTGCTCGTGAGCGAGCTCATGGCCCAGCAGACGCAGGCCGAGCGCGCCGCCGAGGCTTGGACCGCCTGGATGGAGCGCTGGCCGACGGTCCGGGACCTCGCCGCGGCGCCGCTCGCCGACGTGCTGCGGGCATGGGCGGGCCTCGGCTACAACCGGCGGGCGGTGAACCTGCACCGCGCGGCGCAGGTGATCGTCTCGGAGCGTGGGGGCGAGGTGCCGTCGACGGTGGGGGAGCTGGAGTCCCTCCCGGGGGTCGGGGCGTACACCGCTCGGGCGGTCGCGGCGATCGCCTATCGCGTGCCGGTGGGAGCCGTGGACACAAACGTGCGGCGTGTCCTCGGGCGCGTGGCGGCGGGCGGGCCGGAGGCGCTCACGGGCGCGGAGATGCAGGCACTCGCCGATGCCGTGGTGCCCGCCGACCGCGCCGACACGTGGACGCACGCGCTGATGGACCTGGGCGCACGCGTGTGCAAGCCCGCGAAGCCGCGCTGCGCGGACTGTCCGGTCATCTCCTGGTGCCGGTACGCGGCGGGGGATCGGCCGGTTGCGGTGGTCGATGCCTCCGGTGCGGCCGGTGCGGCGGGGTCTGCTGCCCTGCGGGGTCCGGCGCCCGCGTTTGCGACCACGCGCCGCTGGCTCCGCGGCAGGATCGTCGACCGTGCCCGGAACGCGGGCGACGAGGCCTGGGTGACATACGGCGAGGCGATCGGGACGCACCCCGCGACCGCGGTCCGCGAGGCGGTCATGGCGCTAGCCTCCGAGGGGTTGCTCGAGGCTCGCGAGGGTCCCGACGGGCCGGAGGCGCGGCTCCCCGGCTGATCTCGCGACCACCTCGGGTTGGCACCTGGCCACCTACCGATGGGGTGCGTCGCAACTCGGCATCCGCGCGGGTTGAGCCCGGCTCCGCCGCCGGTCTCCTCGGTGGTCACGCTTGGCGGAAGCCGCCTCCTGGCCTCGTACCCATGGCTTGCGTCTTCGGCCGGGTCGTTCCTGCCGATTACGCAGCCCATCGGTGGGTGGCGGAGTCGGGGCTCGCCCAGGCGCCGTTGCACGCAGCCCATCGTTGGGTGGCCACATTCGGGCGGTGAGGTCCCGGATACCACGCATCCCATCGTTGGATGGGCAGGTCGCGGCATCGCGTGGCGCGGGCCCGCACCCGCTGCCTCAGCCCGCACCCCCGGCCCGCCCCGCCACCGCGCGGTACCCTTGCCGCGTGCCCACCCGAACCGCGCCCCTCCCCGCCGACGACCCCACGCTCGCCGCGCTCACCCTCGACGAGCTGGCGATCCGGTGGGCGGCCTCCGCCGCGCGCACCGCCATCACCGCGGAGGCGATGACCGGCGCGGACCTCAAGGCGCAGGCGCTGGGCACCCCGGGCGAGCGGCTCATGGAGCACGCCGGAACCGCGGTCGCCGCCGCCGCCAGGGCGCTCGTCGAGTTCAACGGCCGCGAGGGCAAGCCCGTGCTGATCCTTGCCGGCCCCGGCAACAACGGCGGCGACGGGTTTGTGGCCGCACGCAAGCTCGCCGAGTGGGGCGTGCCCGTGATCGCGGTCCTCGTGAACGCCCTGGAGCGCCCCGGCACCCCCGATGCGGCGAAGAACTGGAAGCGTCTCGACGACGTCGACGGCGTCACCAAGATCCACGCCCCGGTGGCGCGCGATGTCGCGATCCTCGGCCAGGGCATCGAGAAGGCGTCGATCATCGTCGATGCGCTCCTCGGCACCGGCGTCCGCGGCGTGCTGCGCGAGCCCGTCCGGAGCGCGGTCGAGACGATCCGGCGGGCGCGCGAGGCGGGCATCCCGATTCTCGCCGTGGACACCCCGACGGCGGTCGACCTCACGTCGGGCGACCCATCCGACCCCGTCGTCCGGGCGGACCTCACCGTGACCTTCCACCGTCCGAAGACAGGCCTCCAGACGCGGATGGGCCGCGCGCTGGCTGGGAGGATCCTTGTCGCGCCGATCGGCATCCCGCCCGAGGCGGACCGGAGCTAGCGAGTGACCAAGGCCCGCCAGCCCGGACTGCGCGAGGTGCTGCTGGTCGGCGCGGCCGTGGTGCTGGTCGTGATGGCGGCTGCGGGCCTGACCGCGTTGCTGCCCAGGGGCGGCCAGGACGTCGTGTTCCACACGCCGCTGCTGATCCTCGTGCTGATCGGCGGCACCGGCGTCGTCCTGTGGCGGATCCTCCGTCGACCCGAGGCCTGACGAGGCGCCAGCCATGACCACCCCGCTCGAACGACGCGCCGTGGACCTCGCGAGGCTGGCGGACGAGCGCTGGGACCTGCTGATCGTCGGCGGCGGGATCGTGGGGGCGGGTGCGATGCTCGACGCGGCCTCGCGCGGCCTGAAGGTCGCGCTCGTCGAGCAGGACGACATCGCCGCCGGCACCAGCTCCCGGTCCAGCCGCCTGATCCACGGCGGGCTGCGCTACCTCCAGCAGGGGCAGGTGGGCCTTGTGCGCGAGGCTCTCGCCGAACGCGCCCGGCTCCTGCGCCTGGCGCCGCACCTCGTCCGCCTGGAGGCGTTCCTGTTCCCGATCTACGGTCGCGCCGGCCTGTCGCGCGCCGTCTACGAGATCGGCCTGACCGGCTACGACCTCCTGGGCTCGCGCCGCTCCGCCGGGCGCCACCGCCACCTGAGTGCTGACGAGGCGCTCGAGTACGCGCCTCACCTCCGGCGCGAGAACCTGCGCGGCGCGCTGCTCTACCACGACGCGATGGAGGACGACGCACGCTACACGCTCGCGGTCGTGCGCACGGCGCTCGCCCACACGACTGGCGCGGCGGTCGCGGTGACGCGCGTGCGGGCCATCGGCCCGCTGCGCGACGGCGACCTCATCGCCGGCGCCGGCGTCGAGGACCTGGCCACGGGCACGAGGTTCGACGTCCGGGCCGCCGCGGTGCTCGACGCGACCGGCGTCTGGACCGCCCTGCCGGACCGCCCGTTCGGTGGCGGTGCCTTCGACGTCCTGCCCGCCCGCGGCAGCCACCTGGTCATCGAGCGTGACCGGATCCCCGCCCGCGGGGGCATGTCGGTCCGCCACTCGGGGAAGACCGTGTTCCTCGTTCCGTGGCCGCGCCACTGGATCATCGGCACGACGGACATGCCGTACCGCGGGCCCCTGGACCACGTCAGGGCGAGTGCCGACGAGGTCGACGAGATTCTCGGGACGCTGAACGGGGCCACGGACCTCGAGCTGACGCGGGACGACATCGTCGGCACGTACGCGGGGCTGCGCCCCCTGGTCGCGCCGTCGGGGGCGTCGTCGTCCGTGAAGGTCTCGCGCGAGCACCGGGTCGCGGTGGAGGCGCCGGGGCTTGTTCGCGTGAGCGGCGGCAAGTACACGACGTACCGCGTCATGGCCCGCGACGCGGTCGACGCGGTCCTGGGCCCGGGCGTTGCGAGGGTCCGCCCCAGTGTCACCGCGCACCTCCCGATCCACGGTGCCGCGCCGCACGCCGAGCTGGACGCCCTGGCCGCCGCCCTCGCCCGCGACGGGGCCCTCACTCCCGACCAGGGGACGAGCGTGGTGGCCCGTTACGGGACCGACGCCCAGCATGTGGTGGCCCTCGGCCGAGAGCGTGACCTGCTGCGACCGCTCGTCGCCGGGCACCCGTTCCTTGAGGCGGAGATCGCCTGGGCCGTGGAGCGCGAGCTGGCGGCGTCGCTGGATGACCTGCTGGCCCGCCGCATCCGCCTAGCGCCCATGCTGCGGGACCGCGGCGAGGCCATCGCGCCGAGGGTTGCGACGATCGCCGGCGGGCTCCTCGGGTGGGACGAGGACCGGCGCGTGGACGAGGTGCGCAGATACCTCGCCCGGGCTCGCAGTGAGTTCGGCGTGCCCGTCCCGGGCTAGGGCTGTCCGGCCCGGAATCGGCCGCACAAAGAGGTATCGCCATGGCTGCGATGACCGCGTACACTCCCGCTGCGCGGGCGTCCCGTGCATGCTCATTTCTTGGTTCGCACGTTCGACACACGGTCTCCTCCGGAACGCACACAGCACACTCGAGGATCCCGGGCAAGAGGCGGCGACAACTGGAGGAGATCGGCACGTGGCCGACAAGACCCTGACCTGTTCGGACTGCAACATGGAGTTCGCCTTCACGGAGCGCGAGCAGGCCTTCTACGCCGAGAAGGGATTCACGGAGCCCCGCCGGTGCCCCTCGTGCCGCGCCAGCCGCAAGGCAGCGCGCTCGGGTGACAGCGGTGGCTATGGCGGCGGCAGCTCGTACTCGAGCGGCAGTGGCTATGACTCCGGGTACGGCGGTGGCGGCGGCTACTCCGCCGGTGGCGGCGGCTACTCCGCCGGTGGTGGGTACGACAGCGGCGGCGGCGGTGGCTACGGCCAGCGCAGCAGCGGGCCCCGCGAGATGTTCGCGGCGACCTGCTCGTCCTGCGGCAAAGAGGCCAAGGTGCCCTTCCGCCCGACCAATGGCAAGCCGGTCTATTGCTCGGACTGCTTCCGCGCCCAGCGCGGCGGCTGAGCTCCAGCGCCACTCCTGATCGCCGGGCCGCGGACTCCGCGGCCCGGTTTTCGTTTTCCGGGCCCCGGTGCGGCCACCGGCGCGACCGCCGGTGTAGGATCGGGCCAGATGCGAGACCCCCTCACGCGGCACCGCGGGCCCTGGTCCGCGCGTCCGCCCGTGACACCAGCGGAGACCACCTGACCGATGGCCGTCGGCTCCTCGAACGACTTCGACCTCATCGTCCTCGGCGCCGGCACGGGCGGGTACGCCGCCGCGTTCCGGGGCGCCCAGCTCGGCCTCCGGGTCGCCCTCGTCGACGAGGACAAGATCGGCGGCACGTGCCTCCACCGCGGGTGCATTCCCACCAAGGCGATGCTCGAGTCGGCGGCCCTCGCCGACCGGATCCGCCACGCCGCGGACTTCGGGCTCAACCTCGACGGCCCGGCGGCGGTCGAGTTCGCGACCATCGCGAAGCGCCGCGAGATGGTCGTCACCCGGATGTGGAAGGGGCTCTCGAGCCTCGTCAAGAAGAACGACGTCACCTGGATCCAGGGTCGCGGCCGCCTCGAGGGCCCCACCAAGGTCCGCGTCCGGCTCGCGGGCGAGGATGGCACCCCGGGCGCCGGCGGCGAGCGCCTCCTCAACGGCACGGACGTGGTGCTGGCGACGGGCTCTCGCGTGAAGAGCCTCCCGGGCATCGCCCCGGACGGCAAGCGGATCGTCACCTCGGACGACGTGCTCAAGTCGGACACGATGCCCGCTTCGGTCATCGTCATCGGCGCCGGGGCCGTCGGCGTGGAGTTCGCGTCGATGTACCACGACCTGGGCGCCAAGGTGACGCTGCTCGAGTACCTGCCGGCCATCGTCCCGCTCGAGGACGCCGAGGTCAGCAAGGACCTGGAGCGCTCGTTCAACCGGCGTGGGATCAAGGTCATCACGAACGCCCGGTTCGATGCGGCGAGCGTGATCGCTGACGACGAGGGCGTCCGGATCACGGTCGGCCCCGAGGGCGGCCAGGCCACCGAGCTGCGGGCCGAGATGCTCCTCGTCGCCGCCGGCCGCGCCGTCAACACCGAGGACGTGGGCCTCGAGACCACCCGCGCAGAGACGGACCGCGGCTTCGTCAAGGTCGACGGCCACCTGCGCACGCGCGAGCCGCACCTCTACGCGATCGGCGACATCGTGGGCGGGCTCCAGCTCGCGCACACCGCAGCGCACGAGGGGATCATCGCGGTCCATACGATCATCGGCGACCCGGACGTCCATGCGATGGACTACGAGAAGCAGCCCAAGGCCACCTACTGCCGCCCCGAGATCGCGTCGGTCGGCCTGACCCAGCAGGAGTGCGAGAAGCGCGGCCTGTCGTTCAAGGTGGGCAAGGTGCCGTTCCAGGCCGTCGGCAAGGCGATCATCGGCGGCGAGTACGAGGGCTTCTGCAAGATCATCGCCGACAAGGACACCGACGAGACGCTCGGCATCCACATCATCGGCCCCCATGCCACGGACCTGATCGCGGAGGGGTCGCTCGCGCTTGCCCTCGAGGCGACGTCGTGGGAGATCGGCGCCACGACCCACGCGCACCCGACCTTCTCGGAGATCCTGGGCGAGACCGCGATGGCGGTCGACGGCCGGGCGATCAACTTCTAGCCGGCGCGCGCGAGGGCCGGCTGGGCCGGTCTGCGGGCGTGCCGCCGCACGGAGGACGCGATGACGCTCACCGGCGACGGGCCCGACGCCACGGCGAGCCCCCTCGCCGCATCGGTCGGCCTTGCCGATGCGGACCTCGTCGTGATGTACCGTCTCGTGGCGCTCGCGCGCGCCGTCGACGAGCGGATGTGGATCCTCAACAGGGCGGGCCGCATCCCGTTCGTCATCAGCGGCCAGGGCCACGAGGGAGCCCAGGTGGGCCTCGCCTGGGCGCTCCGCCGCAACCACGACTGGATCGCGCCCTTCTACCGCTCCATCGCGACCTGCCTCACCGCGGGGATGACGCCGCGCGACCTGATGCTCGCGCAGTACGCCAAGGCGTCCGACTCGGGTTCCGGCGGGCGCCAGATGCCCGGCCACTACGGGGGCCCCGAGCACAACATCGTCAGCGTCTCGTCGCCCGTCGCCACCCAGATCCTGCACGCGGTCGGGATCGCGCTCGCGGCCCGGATCCGGGGCACGGACCAAGTCGCCGTCGCGATCATGGGCGAGGGGAGCTCCAACCAGGGCGACGTCCACGAGGCCCTGAACTTCGCGGCGATCCACAGGCTCCCGTTCGTGTTCATCGTCGAGAACAACGGCTACGCGATCAGCGTGCCCGCCGAGCGCGAAGTCTCCGTCAAGGACGTGGCGATGCGGGCGTCGGGCTACGGGATCCCGGGCGTCGTCGTGGACGGCACGGACGTGCTGGCCTGCTACCGCGTCGGGCGGGAAGCCGTGGAGCGGGCGCGGTCCGGTGGCGGCCCCACGCTCATCGAGGCCAAGGTCACCCGGCTCACGGCCCACAGCAGCGACGACCAGCAGACCAAGTACCGCTCCGAGACGGACCTCGCGGAAGGCCGCGCCCACGACCCGCTGCCCATCTTCCGGGCGCGGCTCCGCGAGGCGGGGGTGCTGACCGACGAGATCGAGGCGGCGCTCACGGTCGAGATCGCGGCCGTCGTCGAGGACGCGACGGATTTCGCGGAGGCCGAGCCCGACCCGGACCCGTTCACCGCGGTCGACTGGGTCTACGCCGACCCCGCGGCGAGCGAGCCGCCACCGCCGTGGCACCCCGCCGGTCCCGGGCTGTCCGGGGGGCCGCACTGATGGCGATCCGGACCTTCATCGAGGCCATCCGCGACGGGATGGCCGGCGAGATGCGCCGTGACGGCAGCGTCATCGTGCTGGGCGAGGACGTCGGCAGGAAGGGCGGCGTGTTCCTCGCGACCGACGGCCTGTGGGCCGAGTTCGGCGACGACCGCGTGATCGACACCCCGCTCACCGAGTCGATGATCATCGGCGCCTCGATCGGGGCCGCGATGAACGGGCTGCGGCCGATCGCCGAGATCCAGTTCGCGGACTTCATCCACCCGGCGTTCAACCAGCTCGTGTCCGAGGCGGCGCGCATGCGCTACCGCACGAACGGCGTCGTCGGCGTGCCGATGGTCGTGCGCGCGCCCTATGGCGGCGGGGTCCACGGGGCGCTCTACCACTCGCAGTCGGTCGAGGCGTTCTTCACCCACGTGCCGGGCCTCAAGGTCGTGATCCCGTCCACCCCGTACGACGCGAAGGGGCTCCTCCGGTCGGCGATCCGCGACGAGGACCCGGTGCTGTACTTCGAGCACAAGAAGATGTACCGCTCGGTCCGCGGGGAGGTCCCCGACGTCGAGTACACGGTCCCGCTGGGCCGGGCCAGCATCCGGCGCGCGGGCCGCCACGTGACGCTGGTCGCGTACGGGCTGATGGTCGCGTACGGGCTGGAGGCGGCCGAGCGCGTCGCGCCAGAGGGCGTGGAGGTGGAGGTCGTGGACCTGCGCACGCTCCGGCCGCTGGACCGAGAGACGCTGCTGGGCTCGGTGCGCAAGACCGGCAAGTGCCTCGTGGCGTACGAGGACAACCGGTTCGGCGGGTACGGGGCGGAGATCGCGGCCATCGTCGCCGAGGAGGCGTTCGACTACCTCGACGGACCCGTCTCACGGATCGCCGGGCCGGACGTCCCCGCCATGCCGTACAACCACGCGCTGGAAGACTGGTTCATGCTCAGCCCGGCCAAGATCGCGGATGCGATCCGCAAGCTGGCGGCCTACTGATGGCGGCGTCCTGATGCCCGCACCGACGGCCGATGAGCTGGTCGCGGTCGAGGCGCGGCTGCGAGCGATCCTCGTCCCGTACGAGGACCGCCTCGAGACGGCGTCGATCTACAGCATCCCCACGCTCCGGCGCCATGGCGCGAAGGCCCACGACTGGTTCGTGTTCGTGAAGCCGGCGGCGAAGCACATCGGGTTCTACCTGCTGCCGGTCTACACGTTTCCGGCGCTGCTCGAGGGGCTCTCGCCGGCGCTCGCGAAGCGGCTGACCGGCAAGTCGGTGTTCACGTTCCCGGCTCTGGACGAGACGCTCGCCACGGAGCTCGAGGGCCTGGTCGCGCGGGCGTACGGGGCGTACATGGGCGGCGGGGCCTAGGGCCTGTGTCCGACGAGTCAGGCCGGGATGCGCTGCTCGAGGCCACGCCCCCGTGGTGGGTCGGGGGCCCGCGACGGCGCCTTGACGGCCCGGTCATCCTGCGTCCCTACGATCCCGGGTGGCCGACGCTGTATGAGCGCGAGTCCAGGCGGATCCGGGGCACACTCGCAGCTCGCGTGATCGAGCTCCACCACGTCGGCTCAACGTCCGTGCCCGGCCTCGCGGCCAAGCCGATCATCGACGTGCTCCTCGTCGTCGCGGACTCCGCGGACGAGGCCGCCTGGTTGCCCGACCTCGAGGCGGGCGGGTATCGCCTCGTCGTCCGCGAGCCGGACTGGCACGAGCACCGTGTGCTCAAGGGCCCGGACACCGATGTCAACCTCCACGTCTTCTCGCCCGGCGCCGGCGAGATCCGCCGGATGCTCGCGTTCCGGGACCACCTTCGAATCGATGCGGGGGACCGGGCCGCCTACCTCGCGGCCAAGGCCGACCTCGCCGCGCGGACGTGGGCGCACGTCCAGGACTACGCCGACGCCAAGGGCGAGGTCGTCGAGGCGATCATCGCGCGTGCGCTCGCCGACCCGGGGGCCGACCGCTAGACGCGCTCGCCGATCACCAGCTCGACTGGAACGCGCGGGACCAGGAACGCGCCGATGCGGGCCGCCTCCGCCTCGACGGCCAGGCGCTCCACCTTCGAGAGCCGGCGCCACGGCGCGAGCTCGATCCGCGTCCGCCTCGGCCCCAGATCGTGCGTCCAGGTGCCCGCGACGCGGCCGCCCACCAGGAGCACGGCGCTGATCCAGCCGGCCTCCCGCGACACGAGCGGGCGACGGGCCAGGGGGAGCAGCGGCTCGGCCTCCTTCTCGAGCGAGAGCGTGTACGGGTCGAAGCCGGCCAGCAGGCGGATCGTGGTGGAGGGCTCGGACACCGTCAGATCGCCCAGGTCGCTCGTGCGGGCGTAGGCCTTCACGCCGTCGACGCTGATGACCGCGAGGCGGTCGCCGAGCCCCGCCAGCGGCGTGCGCAGCTCGCCGGGCGCGACGCCCCACCAGCGCGCGAGCTCGCCCTTGGTCGAGCCCGGGAAGGCGGCCAGGTGACGCTCGATGACGGAGCCGATGGCCCGGGCGTCCGGCTGCGGGATGCCCAGGCCAAGCCAGGCCGCCGGGTTCACGAAGGTCACGTTGCGGCCATCGTCCGGCCCGAAGCACAGGAGGCCCCGACCGGCCGCGGGCTTGAGGAACGTCCCCCAGCTGCCGGTGACCTTGTCGGCGAACGCGGGGTCGCCGAGCTCGCGGGCGAGCGCCGCCGCGAGGGCGACGCGCGTCATCGGCCGGTCCGTGAGCACCTCGCCGATGGCGTCCTGCAGGTGCCGCATCTGGTCCGCCGTGACGCCGAAGTACGTGAGCCAGACGGGCTTGAGCCAGTTGAGCCGCGTGCCGAGGGCGGCGACCAGCTCCGGCAGCTCCTGCGCCGCCACGAGATGGAGCGTCCCGCGCATCGCCCACGTCTTGACGAGGGTCCGATCCTCCCGAAGCGCCCGCCCGACCTCCGCTCGCTCCAGCCCCAAGACGCGCGTCCCGAGCGACAGCTCCGCGGAGCTCATCACCTGGGCCTGGATCCCGACGTGGTCGCGCACGACGTCAAGGAAGGCATCGCGCGGCGCGGGCGCATCGAGATGCTGGCGGCGGAGGCGGAGCGCCGCGACCCGCTCCCAGGTGGTCTCGATCATGCGCGAACGGTAGCGTGCGGACGAGCCGATACGTGGCAGGTACGCGACCCGGACGCCCCGAGCTGCCCGCACCGCCCGTCCGGCGGCGCGACCCGGTCCCCGGAACGCCGCGGCCCCCACTCGGCGGACGAGGACGCCGGGGAGGCGCATCGCGGCGGGATGCGCGACACTAGGCCCAACGTTTCGTCGCGTCCCCCGCGAGCCGCACCCCATCGGAGGAACTGACCCAGTGGCCAAGGTGACGATGCCCCAGCTCGGCGAGAGTGTCGCGGAGGGGACGATCGGACGCTGGCTCAAGCAGCCCGGTGACACGGTCGCGAAGTACGAGCCCCTGCTCGAGGTCGTCACCGACAAGGTGAATGCCGAGGTTCCGTCGCCGTACGCCGGCATCCTGCGCGAGATCCTCGCCGAAGAGGGGGCCGTGGTCCCCAACAACGCCGAGATCGCGATCATCGAGACCGAGGACGAGGCCCTCGCGGGCGGAACGCCTTCCCCCGAGCCCGTCGCGCTCGAGACTGAGGCCGCCGGCGAGCCCGATGGCGGTCCCCTGATCGAGCCCGCGAACCTCGACGCCGCCGCCCAGACGGCCTCCGCCCCGACCGCCGCCCCGGCCGCCCCGGCCGCGCACGAGCCCGCGATCCACGACCCGAACGCGCGCATGACCCCCGCGGTCCGCCGCCTGCTCCGTGAGAACGCCCTCGAGGCCGCCCAGGTCGCCGGCACCGGCGGCGGTGGTCGGATCACCCGCGAGGACGTCCTCGCGCACGTCGAGGCCCTCCGCACGGGCGCGGCACCTGCGGCACCAGCCCAGGCCCCCGCGTCCGCCCCCGCCGCTCCCGCCCCCGCCGGCCCTGCCCTTGCGTCCGCCCCCTCCAGGCTGGCAGCCGGCGCTCCCATCGCGTTCCCGCCCGGCGCGGACGAGGTCCTCGTCCCGATGACCCAGATGCGCAAGGGCATCGCCGCGCAGATGACCCGGGCCCTCGCCGCCCCGCACGCCTACGTGCAGATGGAGATCGACGCGTCGCGCCTGGTCCGGCTGCGCGAGGCCATGAAGAAGGCCTACCAGGCCAAGGAGGGCGTCGGCATCAGCTACGTCCCGTTCGTCGTCAAGGCGGCGGCCGAGGCGCTCAAGCGCAACCCGACCTTCAATGCCCACTGGTCCGAGGGGGGCCTGCTCGCCAAGCGCCGGATCAACATCGGCGTCGCGGTCGCGGTCGACGAGGGGCTCATCGTCCCGGTCATCCGCGACGCGGACACCCTATCGATCCACGGCCTGAACCTGGCCATCGCGGACGTCGCCGCCCGGGCCCGGGCGAACAAGCTCAAGCTCGACGACTTCGGTGGCGGCACGTTCACCGTCGACAACACCGGGTACCTCGGCACGAACCTCGTGATGCCCATCATCAACGTGCCCGAGGTGGGCATCGTCACGATGGAGGCGATCACCAAGCGCGCCGTCGTGGTGAGCACCGAGGACGGCGACACGATCGCCATTCGCCCGATCATGAACATGGTCCTGGGCCTCGACCACCGCGCCAACGACGGCGCCGGCGGTGCCGCGTTCCTGCGCGACATCAAGGACTGGCTCGAGTCCGTCGGGCCCGAGACGTCGGTCTACTAGCCATGGCCCGCGAGCTCCCCGTCCTCGACCCCCACCCCGGCCACGGCCACCCGGACGCCTCGTCCATCTCCATCGCGATGGGCGGCGGTCAGGCGCTCGGCGTCGGGGCGCCGGCACAGGTCGGGACTCGCCCCCTCCGCCGGCACCCGGACTGGATCAGGTCCCGGATGCCGTCAGGCGACAACTACCACGACCTGCGGAGCCTGCTGTCCGGCCTGAACCTCAACACGGTCTGCGCCGAGGCGGTCTGCCCCAACATCGGGGAGTGCTGGGACCAGCGCACCGCGACGGTCATGATCCTGGGCGACGTCTGCACCCGGGCCTGCGGGTTCTGTGCCATCAAGACGGGCAAGCCCACCTGGTTCGATGACGACGAGCCGCGCCGGGTCGCCGAGGCGGTGGTCGCCATGCGCCTCGACCACGTGGTGGTCACCAGCGTCGCTCGCGACGACCTGCCTGACGGCGGCGCCGGAGCCTTCGCGGCGACCATCCGCGAGATCCGCGCCCGCAGCCCGCTCATGGGCGTCGAGGTCCTGATCCCGGACTTCAACGGCGAGGAGCAGCCGCTCCGGACGGTGATGGATGCCGGGCCGGACATCCTCAACCACAACCTCGAGACCGTGAGGCGGCTCCAGAAGCCCGTCCGCAAGCGCGCGCGCTGGGACCGCACCCTCTCGGTCCTCGAGCGGGCCAAGGTCTATGCCGCGGAGTACGGCCGAGAGGCGCACACCAAGAGCAGCCTCATGGTGGGCCTGGGCGAGAGCCGCGAGGAGATGACGGAGTGCTTCGAGGCGCTCCGCGCGGTGGATGTCGACATCCTCACGATCGGGCAGTACCTGCGGCCGACGACCGAGCACCTGCCCCTCGAGCGCTACTACCACCCCGACGAGTTCGCGGAGATGAAGGAGGAGGCGCTGGCGCTGGGCTTCAAGCACGTGGAGTCCGCGCCACTCGTCCGCTCCAGCTACCACGCCCGCGACCAGGTGCCCGGCGCCGAGCTGCGCAACCTGCGGCGACGCGCGACGCTGGACGCCGAGGGCCGCGTCGTCCCGGGGGCCTCCAAGGGCTGAGGGCCCGCTCGGCTATCCTTCGCGCATGCCCTCCACCATCAGCCGCAAGGTCCCCCTCGCCGAGCTCCACTGCCACCTCGGCGCCGCCGTCACGCCCGCCATCATGTGGTCCATCGCCCATGCGCAGGGCATCAAGCTCCCGACCCGCGACTACTGGGAGTTCCGCGACCTGATCACCGTCAACCAGCGGCGGGCCAAGAGCTTCGACGGCTACCTGCAGCTGTTCCACTGGACCGAGCTCATCCAGTCGAGCCCCATCGCCGTGGAGCGCGCCGTCTACGAGGTCATCGGCGGCGCGTACCGCAAGAACAACGTGACCACCACGGAGCTGCGCTTCAACCCGATGAAGCGCAACCGGGGCGGCGAGCAGGACCTGGACCACATCATCGCCGCGGCGGTCCGGGGCATGGACCGCGCCACGCTGGAATACCCCGTGAAGCCCGGCCTGATCTTCTGCCTGGACCGTGCCTTCCCGTACGAGCTCAACGAGATCATCGTGGAGAAGGCGATCGCCTGGAGGGACCGTGGCGTGGTCGGTGTGGACATCGCGGGTCCGGAGTCGGCCACCTTCCGCGTCGCCGACTACCGGCGCATCTTCCGCCGCGCACGCCAGCACCGCCTCGGGATCACGATCCACACCGGCGAGTCAGGTCCGGTCGAGGAGATCGCGCGCGTCATCGAGATCCTGGAGCCGGACCGCATCGGGCACGGCGTGAAGGCCGCCTACGACCCGCGCACGATGACGATGCTCCGCGAGCGTGGGATCGTCCTGGAGATCTGCCCGACCTCGAACCTCAACACCGGCGTGGTGTCCGGCTGGGACGAGTTCCGCTGGATCTTCGACCAGTTCCGGCGCAACGGGGTCCGCTACGCGATCAGCACGGACGGCCCGGAGATGAACCGGACCTATATCCGCGACGAGCTCGCCACGCTGAGCCGGCTCGGCATCCTGTCGCTCGCGGAGCAGGAGCAGATCGCCGCGACGTCGCTCGCCGCGTCCTTCGTGCCCAACGTCTCCGACGTGCCGCGCCTCGCGCGCGAGCCCGCCCCGCGCGAGGTTGTGGAGCGCGAGGAGGGCTAGTGCCTCTGCCGTCGCGTCCGGGCTAGGCCTCCGGGGGGGCCGTGACCCGGTAGACGCAGCACCGGTCGCCCGCGGCGATGTGGCGCTCGCGGACCAGGTCCACGCCCAGCACCTCACGGAACAGGTCCAGCTCTGCCCGGCAGGCCGCCGGGATGCCGCGCGCCACCTCGAGGACCGCGCAGTTGTGCTCGACGAGGCGGATGGTCTCGTCGTCAATGCGTGCCTCGGAGATGTAGCCCAGCTCGTCCTGGAGCCGCGCGAGCTCCCGGACGCGATCCTCGAGCGGCGCGCCGTCCGGGAACCGTGCGTCGAGCCGCTGACGCAGGCGGGTCTGGGCCTGGCGTCGCCGGGCGGCGAAGACGTCGTCCACCAGCGAGTCGCCGCCGACCTCGAGAATCGCCGCCAGCAGCCCCGTCGCCAGGCCGTCGTAGTTGGACGGGAACAGGTCCTGGGCGTCGGCGGTGATGTCGTACAGGTGCCGCGGGCGGCCGACCCCGTGGCGCACGGAGGTGCGCGTCACGAGGCCCGCCGTGTCCAGGGCGCGGAGCTGCTGGGCGACGCCGGAGCGGCTCGCACCGATCGCAGCGGCGATCGCGTCCGGGGCGGACGGGCCGCTGCGCCGGAGGAGGACCAGGATCGCCCGACGCAGGACCGACGGGCTGGTCGCGGCCGCGTTGGCGTGGCCGTTCGACGTCCCGTTGGCGTGACCGTTTGGGGCGGCCGCGGCATGGCCGACGGAGGGTCCGGCGGCGGGCGGGGCGGACGTGGGCGTGGGGACGGCGGGCTCGGGCATGCGCGCAGAGGCTAGCAAGAACCGCCCGAGGCTGCCGGGGCGAGCCCGACGCCCCGGTCCGGTCCGGTCGATCAGCCCTCGATCTCCACGAGGCGGACCATGAGCCGGTACTCGCTGTTGGCGCCGACGCAGGTCTGCAGGGTCATCGACGGCACGTCCTGCGGGGCCCAGGCCCAGGCGGCGTCGGTGGTCGGCAGGGTCTTCTTCCACCAGCGCACCGTGTAGAGGCGCACCTTGCCGTTGCTGCCGGCGTAGTAGGCCTTCATGCCCTTGCGGAGCCGGCCGCTGACGTACGCGTCGTGGAGGCCGTTCATCGCGCTGTACGCGTGGCCCATCAGGTAGACGTTGTTCGTGCCCGAGCAGCCCCAGCGGTACATATAGTTGTCGGGCGGCCGCTGGCGATCGCACGGGAACGCGCGGACGGACCTGTTGATGCCGAGCGCCGGGATCCACACGTGGTTCGTCCCCGAGTAGCTCGCCGCCGCCTGCTTCGTCGTGGTCTTCCTGGTGGTCTTCGTGGGTGTCCTGGCGGTCTTCGTCGCCGCGGAAGCCTTTGTCGACTTCGTGGCCTTTGTCGACTTCGTGGCCTTGGGCGCCTTCGTGGCCTTGGGTGCCTTGACCGTCGTGACGGGCTCGGCGGCCTTCACGGCGACCTTGACCGGGGCCTCGGCGGCCTCCACGACACGCGGCGCGCCGGCGGGCGCGGAGAAGAGCGGGGCGACGGCGGGGAGGGCCGGCGCGACGGTCGCCTCGACCGCGAGCACCTGGCCCGCGGGCGCCGCGGCCGGCAGCGGGTGCGACACGGTTGTGGTCACGGCCGCTGCGGCGACGGCGGTGACGGACTCGACGGCCAGGAGGACCGCCAGGACGGTGGAGAGGGTGCGCCGGGTGCGGTTCGAGGGATCCATGCCCCGAGCATCCGCGCCCTCGCCCGCGAGATCGACGGCCCGGTCGTCACCCGGTACCTGGGAGCGCGGTCACGGTACCGGTCGAGTCGAGTGGGGTCGTGTGCAGTCGCGTGCAGTACTTGCGCAGGACCCCCACCCGGGGGTGCGGTGCCCGTGTGGGCGGTTCGGTGGCCGTCGAGGCGGTGACGGCCGGTGCGCCCGAGCGACGGTCAGCCGCCGGTGCCCGCCGCGGCCTCGAGGGTCGCCCGGAGGGCCGCCTCGAACTCGGGCGCCCACGGGCCCTGGCTCGCTACGACGTACGGCGACTGCTCGACCTGCTCGAAGGTTGCCGGGTCCGTCACGAACGACGCCGCACACGGCGGGATCGCCTCGCGGTTGCGCTCGAACGCCTCGCGGTTCCGGAAGATGTAGAGGTACAGCGTCACGGGCTCGACCTGGTCCAGGCCGCGGGCCTCGAACCGGATGGCCGTCCTGCCGAGCTCCAGGTCGACGCAGCCGGGATCCCCGGACACCCAGTCGGCGGCCCTGATGCCGGCCACGTTGAGGCGGCCGGCGAGCCCCGGGAAGTCCGTGGGGGTGGCGGGCGGCGGCGTCGTGGAGACTGTGCCGCAGGCGGCGATCAGCACAGGTGCCACCAGCAGCGCCGCCAGGCGACGGAGACGCCAACGGCCGGCGGGGCAGGGTGCCATGCCGAGGAGGCTAGCACCGGTCCCCGCCGGCCGCCGTCGGTCGTGTCTGAGCGGGCGGGCGCCTACTGCAACGGCGAACCGCGGCGCTGCGGCTTGTGTTCCGGTGTATGTGCCTCAGCGGGGCGGTCCCGGCGCCGCTCGTGGGCCCTGGTGTGGATCTTGCCCGCGTCGGCGCTCGGCCGGGGGTTCGACCCCCGGTTGTGCCCCTTGGCGTGAGGAGCGGGATGCTGGTCGTCCATGGTCAGCCCAGGACGAGCCATGCGACCCACGTCGACGACGACGGCGCCTTGTTGAGGTAGATGGTGATCTTGCCCGTCGCGGGCACGACCGCGCGGACATACACGCCGGATCGGCTCGAATTGAGGACGGCGTAGGCGAAGTTGCCGGACGTCATGCCGCTGACCGGGACGGCCTTTGACGACTGTCCCGCGTTGAACTTCACGCGACCGCTTCGGGTCGGGAACATGACGCGCCCGTGGGCGAGGACGCCGGCCTGGTTGTTGCTGGTCACGCTTCCCATCAGCGCGACGTTGGAGGCAGAGGCAGGCGGCACCCCGGTCCCCGCGTGAGCGTGGACCGCGGTTCCCGACGGGTAGGCCGACGCGAAGATGCCGACGCTGGCACCATCCGCGTAGACCCCGTAGTCACCCATGCCGTAGACGCCCGTGGGCCCCTCCCCGAACACGCCCGAGGAGATGGAAGACTGGGCCGCGAACCCGTACACCCCGGAGTCCAGCGGGAACTCGGCTGAGACGGTGTCGTAGGCGGACCCCGTCACGTCGCCCGCGAGGCCGACCACGCCCGCCTGGAGGGTGGTGTCCGTCGTCCCGATGAGGCCGGCGCCGTCGCCGTTGCCGTTCGCCTGGAAGGCATCGCCGCCGGCCGTCCCCTGGCTGATGGATGTCAGCGCTGTTGTCGCGTTGTCCTGGTCCTTGACGACGTCGTTCGGATCGCCAGCCAGCGCAGAGGCCGGGACCACCAAGGTCGCTGCCGCTGCCGCGGCCGCGCCGGCGGCAGCGGCCAGCAGTGCCCGTCGGGAGCGGGGCATCGCACCCTGGGTAGGCTCTGACATCGTGACCCCTCCAGTGGACGGCGGCGAGGACGCCGCGCTCTGGGGCGATGGTTGCACATAGTCCGGAGACAAGGAGGCCCGCAGGGCATCGAAGCCGTCAGGATCGCGTGCGCTTCTTGGCCTCGCGGAGGCGCGCCAGCGTGTCGTCTGGGGCCGTTCCGGGCGGCGGGGGCGCGGGTGGCACGGGCGCCGGTGGGGGAGTGGTCGGCGAGGCCGTCGCGCGCGGCGCCGGTCCCGCGGCCGCCTCGACCACGGTCGCGGCGTGCTCGTCGGCCGCCAGCGCGGCGCTGACCGCCGTATCCTCGCCGGCCGCCGCGGCGGTCCGGTCCGCGGCCTCGCGCAGGATCGCCGACCGGGCGCCCGCGGACCCGGCTCGCCCGCGCGCCGCGAGCATGCTCTCCGACGCCTGCGTCCGCGCGGCGACGCGGCGGCCCGAGACGCGGTCTGAGACCCAGCGCCGGCCATCCGCGAGCTCGCGGCGGCCCAGCGAGACGCGGCGAAGGGCAATGTCGAGTGGCCACAGGAGCAGGGCCAGGACCAGCAGCCACGGCCAGATGTCGGTGTAGTGGCCCGTGGTCCGCAGGTCGTGCGTCCAGACGGCGGCCGGCGTCGCGACCTCCTCGCCGCCCGTCGCCGAGCGGATCGCGCCCAGCAGCGGCTCAGTGGCGCCCAGGAGCCGGTACTCGGCGAGCGTCGGGGCCACGAGGCCGAGCGTCCGGGCCAGCGGCTGGTCGCCCGGTCGAGTCTGCGTCACGCGAACCGCGTACGCGCCGCTCTGGAGGGACGCGACGGGCGTCTCGTACACGCCCGGCGCCACCTGGCTGAGGTCCACCGACACCGGCTCCAGGTCCGGACCCACGAGCGCGACCCGCGTCGCGTAGAAGTCGCGCGGCGAGCCGTCCGCGTTGACGCTCTCGACCCGCAGGTACGTGCGCCCGGCGCGGTCCACGAAGGACGCCTCGATGCCGCCGCTCTCCTCACCCGGGAACGTCCAGCTCACCATCTGGCTGAAGAACTGGGAGAACCCGGTCCAGCCGACCCAGCTCTTCGCCCAGCGCCCGGTCGTGTCGGAGGTCCAGGCGACCGCGCGGCCGAGGCCGTACTGCCACTGCGCCAGGAGCGGGTCGTCGCGACCGGTCACGAGCACGGTCTGGGCGGCGGGCTTGGCGGTCGTGCCGTTGTAGCCGAGGAGCGACGGGAACCCGCCCTCGATCCCGCGCAGGATGGGGGAGCTCGAGGTCTTGATCGGGAAGAACTTCTCCTCGACGATCTGCTGGCCGGAGACCTGCTGCGTCTCCTTGAGGAAGATGTCCGGGATCGAGGCCGGGTTGTTGGCCGAGTAGAACCGCCCCCCGCCGGCCTTGGCCAGCTGCTCGAGGAACGGGTTCGCGCCGCCGCCCGCGCCGACGGTCGAGAGCGTGATCCCGGCCGCCTTCATCGTGTTGATGATCTCGTCGTACTGTCCGCTGCTGGACCAGCCGTCCGTGAGCAGGATGATATGGCGCCGGGTGGCCGTCGTGTCCTTGAGCGACTGGACGGCCTGGTCCAGGCCCGCGTAGATGTTCGTCTGGCCGAGCGGCTGGATGGCGGCGATCGTGCCCTGGAGGTCGGCGATCCCGCCGAGCGGCGTGGTCTTGACGACCCAGTGCGCAGCCTCGTCGAAGGCGACGACGCCGAGCTGGTCGCGCTCGGTGAGCGCCGACGCGGCCCGCAGGATGGCCTCCTTGCCGATGTCGGTCTTCTTGACGCCGGCGATGCCCGAGCCGCCGCCCATGCCGCCCTCGAAGCTGTTGCAGTGGCAGGCGTCCATCGACCCCGACTTGTCGATGACGACAACGAGCGCGACGTCGGGCTGCTTCTGCCGGTCGCGGACGCCCATGTCGACCGGGAGCGTCTCCTCGAGCGGCGTGTCGGTGTAGCCGCCGGCGCCATATGCGCGCGGCCCGCCGACCGCGACGAGCCCGCGGCCCAGGTCGCGGACATAGACCTGGAGCGCGGCCAGCTGCGCGTCCGACAGGCGGAGCCGCGGCACGTCCACGAGCACGATCGAGTCGTAGTCGGCGAGGCCGGCGAGGTCGGACGGGAGCGCCTCGGGGATCACGGTGTCGACGGTCTGGCGCTCCGTCTCGAGGGCGGCCACGAGCTGCGCCGCGACGTCGTCGTCGCCCTTCACGACGAGGACCCGCGGCTCGCCCTTGACGATGGTGTTCGCATCGGCGCGGTCGTTCTCGTTGAAGGTGTCGCGGGCCGCCTCCACGACGACCCGGAAGCGCAGGAACCCGGCGTCCCTGGCCGTGAACTCGAACTCGACGCGGTTGGGGCCCTCGACGAGGTCCACGGGCTCCGTCGCCGCGAGCTCGCCGTTGACGAAGAGCCGCGCCGTGGCGGGCTGGGCGGCAGTCGAGGTGATGTCGGCGGTCACCTGGACCCGCTCGCCAAGACGGGCGGTGGACGCCGAGGTCAGGCGCTCGACCAGGACCTCGTCGGCGCCCGCGAGGCCGGTGAGGTGCGTCTGGACCTGGATCCCGCGCGCCGCGGCGAGGGCGGCCTCGGTCTGGCCCGAGCCAGTTGTGTCATTGCCGTCCGAGAGCAGGACGATCCGCTTCTGGGCGTCGTCCGGGAACAGGGCCCCAGCGAGGCGCAGCGCGGCGCCAATGTCGGTCGCGCCGCGGACCGGCGTGGAAGCGATCCGGTCGATCTCCGCGATGTCCGACGGGAGCCGCTCGACGAGCGCGTCCCCGCCGAACGCGACGATCCCGGCGATGTCGTCGTCCTTCTTGGCCGCGAGGCTCTCCCGGACGTAGGCGAGCGCCTCCTCGCGGCCGGCCGTCCCCACCGAGTCCGACAGGTCGACGACGTAGACCACGGACAGCCGGTCGACCGGCAGCACGAGCTGGAACCCGGCGAGGGCGAAGACGAGAGCTGACAGGAGCGTGATGCGGATCGCGAGGGCGGTCCGCCGCCGGCCGACGCCCAGGCGCCGTCGCGAGGTCAGGTGCAGCGCGACGACGATCGCGACCAGCGGAATGAGCAGGACGAGCGCGAGCGGCGCGTCGAAGCTGATGCCCATCACGCGTCCCTGCCTGCCGGGCGCGCGCCCCGGAACCGCGTCGCGATCGAGCGCCGGAGGCGCGCGAGCGTGTCCCGCTCGTACACGAGCCACTCGATCGTGAGGACCAGGAGCGCGAGCAGCACGATCGGGATCCAGATCTCGTCGCGGGCGTTGGGTCGCGGGTCCGTCGCCCCGGCGCCGGCGCCCGTCACGGGGCTCGCGGCCGGCTGCCCGAGGGCGGTGAGCCTGGCGATGTCGCCGGGGGCGATGCGCGACTCGTCGAGGTCGAGGAGGCCCACCGCGAACCGCACGGGCGCTCCGGGGTCCGCGGGGCGGAACGTGGGCGACGCGCCCGGCGAGGCGGGTGCGGCCGAGGGCGCAGCGGATGGCGACGAGGAGGCACCCGCGGTCGGGGCGCCCGTGGTTGGGGAGGCCGTCGACTTCGGGTCCGCGATCGGGGTGACGGTGTAGACGCCCAGGAGGTCCGTGCGGGCGAAGGTGACGACCGGGGCGCCGGCCGTCGTCGCGACGAGCTCGTCGGCGGACCCGTCGGGCCGCTCGACGCGGACGCCGATGGCGCCGGGAGGGATGGAGAGGGTGACGGGCGCGCCGGGCGCGATGCCGTCCAGCGGCGTCTCGGAGCCGCCCAGCAGCTCCCCGGCGAGGTTGGCGAGGAGCACCGGGAACGCGACTTGGAGCGGCAGGTCCGAGCGGCGCGGCTCGAAGGCGATGACGGCGGCCGGCCGCCCGGCCAGCGTCCCGGAGTAGAGGAGCGGGGCGGTGCCGGGGCCCGGGATCACGGGCCGGGCCCAGGCCGGCAGCTCCATCCTGATCGCCTCGCCGATGTGGACCGTGGTGAGGTCCACATAGCGCAGCATCGGGTCGGAGGCGTCCAGGCTGCCGATGCCCGGGTTCACGAGCGTGCCGGTCACGGTGCCCAGCGGCGACGACTCGGGCGGGGCGATCGCGAGGATCGGCTTGGCCGGCAGCTCGTCGGGAAGGAAGCGGTTGAAGATGATGACTTCGAATTCGTCAAGACCCGTGAGCGTGGAGTACTCCTCGCCCGACCGGTAGTAGAGCTCCGTGTCGGGAAGGTAGGTCAACGCCGTCTCCAGGTACGGCTCCCGCTCGCCAACGTGGAGGATCTGGCGCGGCTGCGCCGGCGGCACGATCGCCCAGGCCCGGTCGTCCACGCCGAGCGGATCCGGGGCCGCGGTCGTGGTCTCGTCCTTGGCCACGAGCCGGACCTCGATCACGGAGGCCGGTGTCTGCGGGTCGTCGATGTCGTCGATGGAGATGTCCGTCTTGCGCTGCGGGTCAAGGACCAGGACCCGGGAGTCGCGCAGCACGCCGTCCGCGTAGAGCTGGATCCGGCGCTCGGCCATCTCGAGGCCCAGGTTGGCGATGGAGATGAACGCCGAGTGCGAGAGCCCGCTGGGCGACGTCCGCACGGCGAGCGCGACGATCGCCTCGTTCTTCGCATCGCGGCCGACCTGGAGGACGCGCACGGGCGCCTCGAGCGTGCCGGCGGGCGGGGTGGCGAGGGCCGCGTCGGTCGCGACCAGGATCTCTGCGTCACCGGACCGGGCCGCGAGGGCCGATGCGAGCCGCAGGGCGTCGCCCAGGTCGCCGATGTCCGTGCTGGGCGGGATCGCGTTGAACGCCGCCTTCACGTTCCCGATGTCATCCGTGCCGTTGGCCACGACCCGCGCCGTCCGGCCGGCGGCGATGACGCTGACCCTGCCGCCGCCCGGGAGGTCCCTGAGCGCGTCGATGGCGGCCGCCTTCGCCGCGTCGAGCCGGGTGGGCGCCACGTCGGTCGCCTGCATCGACGCCGAGGTGTCGATGACGAGGACGATGTCCCCCGCGAGCCCGGCCGGCCGCTCCACGAACGGCCGTGCGGCGAGGAACGCGAGGATGAGCACGAGCAGCAGCTGGAGGAGCAGCAGCAGGCTCCGGCGGAGCTTCTGCCACGGCGCGTTCGCCTCGACGTCCGAGACCAGCTTCTGCCACAGCATGGTCGAGGGCACGACGGCCTCGTCCCGGCGCAGCTTGAGCAGGTACATCGCGACCACGACCGGAAGGAACGCGAGGCCGGCGAGCGCGATCGGCGCGAGGAAGCTCATGTCAGCCCACCACCCGCCGGCGGCGGAGCTCCGCGAACACGAGGTCCGCGAGCGGGGTGTCGGTGGAGATCGGGACGTAGGAGGCGCGCCGCTTGCGGGCGAGGTCCTCGAGGCTCTCCTGCCAGGCGGCGAGTCGGGCCCTGTAGTCGTCGAGCGCCGCGAGGTCCACGGTCACGTCGATGGCCTCGCCGCTCTCGCTGTCCACGAGCTTGAGGTCGCCCTCGAGCTGGGGGTCCAGCTCGTCGGGGGACAGCGTGTGCAGGACGATCAGCTCGGAGCCCGTCGCGGCGAGCTCGCGGATCACGCGGTCCGCGGCGGGGTCCAGCAGGTCGGAGATCAGGACCACGACACCGCGACCCGAGAGCATCGCCGCGGCGTGGCGCGCGGACAGGAGCAGGTCCGTCACCCCCTCCCCGGGGTGGATGCCCGAGAGGTTGCCCAGGAGCCGGAAGATCCGCCCGGAGCCGCGCAGCCCGCTGTGCCGCCGGGCGCTCCGCCCGGACAGGGCCGTGGTCACCACGCGGTCCTCGCCGGCCAGGGCGATGTACCCGAGGGCCGCGGCGGCGCGCTTGGCGAACAGGAGCTTCTGGGGCTTGCCGTAGGCCATCGACGGGCTGGCGTCCAGAAGGAAGGTGATCGTCACGTCCTCCTCCTCGACGAACAGCTTCACGAACAGCTTCTCCAGGCGTGCATAGACGTTCCAGTCGAGCTGGCGCAGGTCGTCGCCGAGGCTGTAGTCGCGGTAGTCGGCGAACTCCACGGACTGGCCGCGCTTGGTGCTCCGCCGCCCGCCCTTGAGCCCGCCGCGCACGGGCTGCTTCATGAGCACGCCGAGGCGCTCGAGCTGGCGCAGGAACCCTTCGTCGAAGACCGTGGGGTCGAGGTCGTTGGGCAGGAACGCGCGGATCCCGATGGGCCTGGCGGGCGCATCGGCGGACGCGAGGGCGGCGTCGGGCACCCGGTCCGAGCCCGGGTCCTGCGGGTTGGGGGAGAGGGCCATGGTCGCGAGCGCCGCCTACTCCACGGAGGGCGGCGCCACCTCGTCCAGGATCGAGCGCACGACGGCCTCGGTCGTGATGCCCTCGGCCTCGCCCTCGAAGTTGAGGATGACCCGGTGGCGGAGCGCCGGCAGCGCAGCGGCCCGGACGTCGTCCACCGAGACGTTGAACCGGCCATCGATGAGCGCGAGGATCTTGCCCGCGGTCACGAGCGCCTGCGCGCCGCGCGGGGAGCCGCCGTAGCGGACGTACTGCCGCACGAGCGAGGGTGCCCGCTTGTTGTCCGGGTGGGTCGCCGCGAGCACCGAGACGGCGTAGGCGGTGATGTGCGGGGCGATCGGCACGGCACGCGCGAGGCGCTGCATCTCGACGATCTCCGCGGCCGTCGCGGCGGGCTGTGCCTGCGGGGCGTCGTTGCCGGTCGTGCGGTCCAGGATCGCGATCAGGTCCTCCTCCGAGGGGAACGGGACCATGACCTTGAGCAGGAACCGGTCGAGCTGGGCCTCGGGGAGGGGGTAGGTCCCCTCCATCTCGAGCGGGTTCTGCGTCGCGAGGACGAAGAACGGCGGGTCGAGCGGATAGCGGTTGCGCGCGACGGTGACCTGGTGCTCCTGCATCGCCTCGAGCAGCGAGGACTGGGTCTTGGGGGTCGCGCGGTTGATCTCGTCGGCGAGCACGAGGTTCGCGAAGATCGGGCCTGGCTGGAACCGGAAGACCCGGGTGCCGTTCTCCTCGATCAGGATGTTGGTGCCGGTGATGTCCGCCGGCATCAGGTCCGGCGTGAACTGGACGCGGCTGAACCGGCAGTCGATGACGTCCGCGATGGTCCGGACGAGCATCGTCTTGCCGAGGCCCGGGACGCCCTCGAGCAGGACGTGGCTGTTGGCCAGGAGCCCGACGAGCGTGTGGCGCACCAGCTCGCGCTGGCCGACGATGACCTTGCCGATCTCGGCCTCGATGAGATGGGCGCGCTCGGCGAACGCCTCGGGCGCGATGCGGTGCGGTTCGGCGGCGGCCGCGTTCGGAGCGGTGGGTGCGTCCATGGGTCCTCCGGGAGGCGGGCCGTCGCCGGCCGGCCGCGCTAGTTGCCGGGATCGAGCGAGCTGAAGTAGTCGCGCACGTAGTCCTTCACGGAGATCGGGACGTACGAGCGGTCGAGGGTCGTCTGCGCGTAGTCGTAGAAGTCGCTGTAGACGGAGTCATACGGGACGTAGGAGCCGTTGTTGCTCCCCTGGCCCTGCTGGCTGCCCTGCTGAGTCTGGCCGTCGCCACCGGTGCCCGAGACATATGACGGGTCGCCGGGCTTCCCGATCCGGTCGAACGGCGCGAACACCGAGCCTAGGTCCCCGCCGAGCGTCGCCGGACGGTTCGGGTTGGTGGGGCCACCGGGCTTGCCGTTGGACATGCCGCTCCCGAGGTGCGAGGCGTTCGAGCCGCCGCCGCCGAGGGACCCGCTGCCCTGCCCCTGCCCCTGCCCCTGCCCTTGGCCTTGACCCTGGCCTTGACCTTGACCCTGCCCTTGCCCCTGGCCCTGCCCTTGCCCCTGCCCTTGGCCCTGACCCTGGCCGGAGGAGCCCGGGTTCGGGCTGCCACCCTGCCCCTGCCCTTGGCCGTTCCCGGACGCGCTGGGGTTGGGGCTCCCTTGCTGCCCGTTGCCCTGCTGGCCCTGGCCCAGCGGCCCGGTGCCCTGCTGGCCGGTCTGGCCCTGTTGGCCACCCTGCTGCCCGCCGGCGTTGGCGAGCTCACGGCGCGCGTCCTGGAGCCCCGAGGCGGCGCTCGCGAGGTCCCGGTTCGTCTCGACGCGGGTGCTCGCGCCCTCGAGCGCCTCGCCCAGCCGCTCGAGCGCCGCCTGTGCGCCGGAGCTGTCGCCCTGCGCGAGGCTGGAGACCGCGTCCCGCAGCGCCGCGCCCGCGGCGCCGTCGGCCCGGTTCGCCTGGCCCTGGAGCTCGGCGAGCTGCTTCGCGAGCTCGTCTCGCTCGGCCTGCGTCATCTCGTCCACCGTGTCGCCGAGGCCCTTGAGGTCCTCCTTGGTGATCTTCGGGTCGCCGCCCGGGTTCGCCTTCGGGTCACCCGTCGAGGTTCGCGAGAGGGCGCGGGAGAGGGCCGCGATCGAGGCGGCCTTCTGCTCGTTGGCGGGGTCCAGCTGCGCGCGGACGTCGTCCTCGACGGACCCGAGCTGGGCAAGGTTTTTGTCGAGGTCGCCGGGGTTGTCGCGGAGCCGCTCCGCGAGCTGGCGCAGCTGCTCGGCCAGGTCGGTGCGGGGATCGTTCGCGTTGGCGCCCTTCGCCTCGAGATCCTTGGCGATCTGGTCGATGCGCTCGGCCTGGCGTTCCGCCTCCTCCCGGACCTCCCGGTTCTGCGCGATGACCTGGTCCATCGGGTTGGGGATGAGGAGGGCGGGCGCGATGAGCGCCGCCGCGATGAGGGCGACCATGGCGGGCCGGCGCTCGAGGCGCGGTCGGAAGAGCGACGGATCGACGGCGCGCAGCCGCGAGACCGCATCCCGCCGTTGGCGGCGGACGAAGCGTGCCTCCGCCTCGGTGATGTCGAAGTCGCCATCGACCGCGATCGTCTCGTCGGTGTCGCCGGCCGGGCCGGCGGTCCCGGGCATGATCCCCGCGAACGCGAGCGCGGATGCGACGGCGTCGCCGGCTCCGCCCTCCGTGTCAACCGCAAGCGCGGTCTCACCCAGCGACGGCCGCGACCGGACGACGAGGACCAGCAGCACGAGCAGCCCGAGGAGAGGGAGGGCGAGCGCGACCAGCGGGGCGCCCTCGAGCGGGAACAGGCGCTGTGCGATCGCGAGCACGAGCTCCGCGGCCGCCACGACGGCGGCGACGTACCAGGCCCGGCGGACCGAGCGGCGCATCCAGAGGCGGCGGCGGTGCGTGGCGAGGCCCGATCGGATGTCGGTCAGGGCCGGGTCCAGCGCCACGCCCAGCGAGGCGGGGTCCGCGGGGACGAACGGGGTGGCCGCCGCGGGGGCCTTGGCGCCCCGCTTCGGCCGGGTGGGTCTGATCCGCGACATCACGCTTCACTCCCGGTGGGCCGGCGGCGCGGGCGTGGCAGGCGGATGCGCCAGCGCCGGGTCGGCGACACGAGCTGAGCGGACAGGACGATGAACAGGAGGGCGGTCACGAGCATTGCGGCGATGCTCACCGGCCAGTAGGTGTCCTTCGGGACCCCGAAGTCGTTGTTGACGCCCCCGAGGAAGCCGTTCTCGTTGGTGATGCCCGCGATGATCTGGCAGGAGGAGCCGAATCCGGTCTCCGTGCCGCACATGACGTCCACCTGGGCGACGAACGGGTTGAACCACATGAGAGCCTCGGGCGGCCGCTTGGTGAGCGACTCGACGACGCCGTCCTTGCCGCCGTTCTGGTCCGGCAGGAACCCGCTGCTGCCGGTCATCGCCGTCCAGAAGATGAAGATGAACGCGGTTCCGGCGGTGAGCGCGATGACCGTCACGAGGTTGATGACGGTCGCCGCCTGGGTCCGGCGCACGAGGGCGGACACGAACAGGCCGATCGAGCCGTAGCCGAACGCGGTGGCGAGCAGCACGATGTACGCCTTGATCACGTCGTCGGGGCCGACGCCGCCGAATGTGAACACCAGCGCGACGACCGGGATCGAGGCGAGCAGCAGCAGCAGGATCCAGGACAGGGCGGACAGCAGCTTGCCCAGCACGATCGCGAGCGACGAGATCGGGGTGGTGGACAGCAGGTCGAGCGTCTGCTTCTCGCGCTCGAGGCTGATGGCGCCGGCCGTCGATGCCGGGGCGAGGATCAGGGTGATGAGCGTCAGCAGGAAGATGATCCCGAGGAACAGCTGCCGCCCGATCTCGGACGAGGCGGAGAAGGCGCCGTTGAACCCGCCCGAGAACGCCCGCTCGGCGATCGATTCGATCATCCAGGCGAAGCCCGCGACGAGCAGCAGGTGGATCGTGAGGACCACGAACGCACGCTTGCCGCGCATGCGGCCGCGCAGCTCCTTGACGCCGACGGCGGCCATGCCGCTGCCGACGTCGCGGATGGCGCCGAAGCGGCGGCGGGTCCCGGTCACGGCGGTCATGCGACGGCCTGTGCGGCAACGGCGTCGGGGGCAGTGACCTGGAGGAAGAGCTCCTCGAGGTCACTGGCAGCGCGGGCGAACGACGCGACCCGGAGGCCGGCGCCCACCGCGTGGGCGAGCAGGATGGCGGACCCCTCGTCGTCCCCGTGGAAGCCGATCTCCACGGTCCCATCGTCGAGCAGGTCCGCCGTGACGACGTCCTGCTGCACGGCGAACCAGGCGCGGGCGGCCACGTGCTCCTCGGTCTCGCCGAGGACGCGGGCCCGGAGGACCGCGCCGACCCGGAGCCGCTTCTCGATCTCGGCGACCTTGCCGTGGGCGAGGACCTGGCCGCGGTCGATGATCGCGACCGAGGTGCACAGCTCCTCCAGCTCGGGGAGGATGTGGGACGAGACGAGGATCGTCTTGCCGAGGCTCCGGAGCTCCCGCAGCAGCTCGCGCAGCTCGACTCGCGCCCGCGGGTCCAGGCCCGAGGCGGGTTCGTCCAGGAGGAGCACCTGTGGGTCGTGCACGAGCGTGTGCGCGAGACACAGCCGCTGCTGCATGCCGCGCGAGAGGCCCTGGACGTAGACATCGCGCTTGGGCCCGAGGTCCACGAGCTCCAGGAGGTCGCCGATCACGCGCCGGCGGCGGTCCGCGGGGATGCCGTAGCAGCGCGCGAAGAAGTCGAGGTATTCCCAGACCTTCATGTCGTCGTAGACCCCGAAGCTGTCCGGCATGAACCCGAGGACGCGCCGGACGTCGTTGGGGTTCCGCCGCACCGAGGCGCCGGCGATCTCGGCGTCGCCACGGTCCGGGACCAGCAGCGTGGCGAGGATCCGGAGCGTCGTGGTCTTGCCGGCGCCGTTGGGCCCCACGAGCCCGAAGATCTCGCCCGCCGCGACGTCGAGGTCGAGCCCCGCGACGGCGAGTGTCTTGTCGTAGCGCTTCACGAGGCCGGTGGCCTTCACGATGCTGGTCATCGGACGGTCCCCTCGATGCGGATGGGGAACTGGAACGAGACCTGGTCCTGGCGCTCGTTGACGAACCGGACCTGGACCTCGCCGCTGGCCGCATCGACCCAGCGCGCCGCGTTCGTGAGCTCGTAGGCCGTGTTCTGGGCCATGTGCGCGAACTGCACCCAGGTGCCGGTTCGCACGTCGAGCACCTCGATGTCGGGCAGGCCGTCCTGCGGGACGATACAACCTTCCGCGCCCGGCTCGCAGCGGACCCTCTCCTCGAGGGCCCTGGGCTTGCCCGCGGGGACCGTGAGCTCGCCGCCGAACGACAGGCCGATCACGACCCTGGTCGGCGTGAACGTGCCATCGAAGGAGATCGGGCGGTAGGAGACGCGGGCCTTGCCCGGGCCCAGGTTGAGGGCCCACGGGTCCTTGGAGAAGAAGTTGGCCCCCACCTCGAGCACCGAGCTGCGGAGCAGGTCGTTGGCAAAGACGGTCTTGCCGCTCACGGTGTAGGGGAGGGGGATCGCGGTCAGGATGTTGGCCATCCGCCGGACGTGCTGTCCCTCGATCTCCATCGGGACGACGGGCTGGGTGCTCCAGGCCATCAGCGTCGCTGAGTCGGACGGGATGGCGTTCGGGAAGCCGGTCATCGGGTCGTAGGAGATCTGGTCGATGACAGAGCGGCGCACGAGCGTCCGCTGATCCGCCTCGCTGAGCGCCGAGCCGTCCCAGTTCTGGGGACCGAAGATGC